>JABXGV010000153.1 GCA_016550485.1 archaeon | reverse complement strand
TTAACCAACGATATACGAGACGATGAAGCAATACTGTTAATCACAACTTACGCTGATCCTATCGCAATTGTTGGATGGTGTGAGCGTAGAGTACCAAAAGCCTACGACGTATACCTAAAAGCTAGTAAACGAAGTCAGTTCTGGTGGATAGATTTGTTTACCTACACAGGCTTCGGTGAACATGAACGGGAATCAATCACGGTCAGCTATCCTGAACAACTTGAGGCTAGGGGTGGAAACCCCCGTGGCCTTGTAGTGCCTCGTAAACCTGATGACCTACAGTCAGTAGAAGGGCTTCCTGCAGCAATCAACAAAATAATCGCGCCGCTCCACGGAAAGACTAAGGTCCGGATGTTCCTAGCCTATGTTGACGACTTCATAGATGGGGTAGGGCCTCAAAAAGCGCGTAACTATATGCGGCGTTTATTTAATATAATACGGAAGTTTGGTCACACTCTCGTCCTCCTCATGGGTTGGCGTACAACTCTCCCTGAGCTTCATACCTCTTGGGAGCGGATGGCAGATCAGGTACTGCGTTGGGGTTATGGCGATTTGACTGGGACGAGAAATCCCTCGAAGTTTTTGCAAACACTCAAAACTACGGCTCCTGATGAAGTGACATCTTATCTAAAGGTTCCTTACTATATCAGGAAAGGGAAGCCAATAGTTGGAAAAACAGGGTCACCAGAGACTCGGCCATCAGCTAGGCGCGCTTCTCGCGCCAAGCGAGGGCGAGATTAGGATGAATCACTTTCTATTCTTGGCTGAATGAGACGTAATATGAGCAACTCAGCAGCGGTGTAGGGGTCGAGGCGCCGGGTACATACTTTCTGGACAAGTTGATGGAAGTGCTCACGCTCCTCAGCTTGGACGAAGAGTTTCCGTATGAAACTCTGCTCAACAATGGTTTCCAGCTGCGCAGCACAGCGTCTTTCGAGATTCTGTTTGATTTCACCACTTTCCACCAAATGAGTATGATGGTCTTGGATAGCCCTAGCTAATTCTTCAACACCTTCTCCAGAAGAGGCAACAGTTTTCAAGATGGGGGGCTCCCAGCTCTGTTCGCGCTCACCCAGGTTCAAAGCAGTTTGTATTTCAACATACAGTCGGTCCGCCCCATCAAGATCTGCCTTGTTAATAACGAAGATGTCGCCAATTTCCATTATCCCTGCTTTGATAGTCTGGATATCGTCGCCTAATCTTGGAACTGTCAACAGAACCACGGTCTCGGCAAGCTTGATAATATCTACTTCAGCTTGTCCAGCTCCAACGGTTTCGACAATAACAATCTCTTTGCCAAGCGCGTCAAGAATTCTGACAACATCATGAGTTGCCCAAGCTAGCCCACCGAGACTACCCCGTGATCCCATGCTCCGAATGAAAACACCTTTGTCCGTAGCAAACCGGCTCATACGAATTCGGTCACCTAGTAAGGCACCGCCAGTGAACGGGCTGCTTGGGTCTACTGCAACAACGCCTACACGCTTCTTCTGTTGGCGAAATTCGTGAATCAGCTTGTCCACAAGAGTGCTCTTGCCAGAACCTGGAGGGCCAGTGACTCCAATGATGTGGGCCTTACCCGTATGTGGATAAATCTGCTTTATTGCGGTATGAGCCTCAGGTGACAGAGTCTCTGCAAGTGACATCAATCGCGCGGCAGCCCTTCGATTCCCTTTGAGTAGTTGCTGGACAAGCGTTCGGGTGTCTGGTCCCATAGGCTAGCCTCACTCATCGCCCCTTCGGCTCATTTAACATGCGATTTAATAAAATCGATTATCTCACTAGTTGGGGTGCCTGGACCAAAAACCGCCTTGACTCCGAGCTTTTTCAACGGCTCATAATCTTCCTCTGGAATAATGCCACCCAATACCACGAGTATATCACCCATGTCTCTTTCTTTCAGCAACTTCATTATCTCCTCTGTGAGGCGCATATGAGCCCCTGAAAGAATACTCAACCCAACTGCGTCTACATCTTCTTGCAAGGCAGCTTCAGCAACCTGTTCAGGTGTTTGTCGTAACCCAGTGTATATGACTTCGAAGCCAGCATCCCTCAGCGCACGCGCGACTACTTTGGCGCCTCGGTCATGACCATCAAGGCCCGGTTTGGCAACCAGTACTCGAATCTTTCGTTCTTGCTCTGACACCAAAATTCTCTCCTTTTCATCATTGGTTTCTAGAATATTATAGGTTCCTCGTATTCTCCATATACATCTCGGAGGGCGTCACAGATTTCGCCGACAGTTGCATAGACCTTTACAGCGGCAAGTATATGGGGTAACAAGTTTTCTGTGCCCTCAGCAGCTCGACGTAACCGGTCTAGCAGCTGCTCTACCTTGGAATTGTCCCGGTTCTTACGCGTTTGGTGAAGCCGGTTCAGCTGCCGTTTCTCCATTTCAGGTGGTATCTTTAGTACCGGGATTACAAGCTCTTCTCCAGTTGAATGCTCATTGACCCCCACAATGATTTGTTCGCGTTCTTCTATCTCTCGTTGATAGCGAAAGGCAGCATCTGATATTTCTCGCTGGAAGAAACCCTGCTTAATGCCAGCGACAACTCCGCCAAGCTTCTCAATGCGATCAAAGTAACGATAAGTCTCCTCCTCCATCTCGTCTGTCAAAGCCTCAACAAAATATGATCCACCGAGGGGGTCAATGGTGTTTGCCACCCCGCTTTCGTGAGCCAGGATTTGTTGTGTACGGAGCGCAATGGTCGCCGCCTTGGCCGTGGGCAGTGCCCAAGCCTCGTCCATAGAATTGGTGTGAAGGGATTGGGTGCCTCCGAGAATGGCTGCCAGTGCTTGAATCGTTACCCGAACTATATTGTTCTCTGGCTGCTGAGCTGTAAGACTACACCCTGCAGTTTGAGTGTGGAACCGGAGTAGATATGAACGTTTATCCTTTGCATTAAACCGTTCCTTCATCTCACGCGCCCAAATGCGCCGGGCAGCACGATATTTAGCGATTTCTTCGAAGAGGTCATTGTGTGCGTTGAAGAAGAAAGACAAGCGTGGCGCAAACTCGTCTACTTTCAATCCCGCATCAATACCTGCTTGTACATAGGTAAGTCCATTCGCTAATGTGAAGGCGAGTTCTTGCACTGCGGTGCTGCCGGCTTCACGAATGTGATAACCACTAATGCTAATTGTATTCCAGCGAGGTACCTCCTTAGTACAGAATTTCAAGATATCTGTGATTATTCGCATTGAAGGATCTGGAGGAAATATCCAGGTTTTCTGCGCCATGTACTCCTTGAGGAGATCGTTCTGGATGGTGCCCCCGACCTGGGTTGATGAAACGCCCTGCTTCTCAGCCGCAGCAAGATAAAAGCAAAGCAGGACAGCTGCGGGCGCGTTAATAGTCATCGATGTAGTGATTTTATCCAAAGGAATGTCGCGAAAGAGGATCTCCATGTCAGCTAGAGAGTCAATGGCTACCCCACACTTCCCAACTTCGCCCGCTGACATTGGATGATCCGAGTCATAACCCTGAATGGTCGGCAAGTGGAAGGCTACACTAAGCCCAGTCTGCCCCTGACTCAATAGATAGCGAAACCGTTCGTTGGTTTGTTCTGCACTACCAAATCCAGCGAACATCCGCATCGTCCAAAGGCGACCACGATACATCGAAGGGTACACGCCGCGCGTATAGGGATATTGCCCAGGGAAGCCTAGCTTCTCTTGGTAATCAAAGCCTAGAATATCAGTTGGTGTGTAAAGTCTAGCTATCGGTCGACTTGATGTCGTAATGAAACGGGCTCGCCGCTCGCCAGTCTTCTCTAAGGTCTTCTGCAGCGAACCTTTCTCCCAGTCACGCTTCAACCGGGCAAGTACATCTTCCTTTGAAACCATCATAAACACCATACGGGTAGCTGTCGCTGTCCGACTATTACCGAAGATGTATATCTTCTTGCACTTGATGCCTTTAATTCTTGCACTTGTTACCTTAAGATTGCCGACGAACGACAGCAGGCAGCGCGAAAAAAACTACACAATCCTTTTATTAATTCACAGTAGATATTAAAATGGCTCATAAAGGAGGTCGATAGAGTTGAGTGATGAATTCAGGAATTTTGTATCGCTGTTAACATACAAAGATGGTACAATCCACCAGGGACCAATCCGGTACATCTTAGTTCCCGCCTCTTGGCTGGCAGGGTTAGGTGTGGAAATGGAGAACGTCTTGGGCGCTTCAGGTGCCTACGTGGTAGTGCATACAGCCTCTGAAGCAGCAGCCAAAACCTATGGAGAAATACTTACCCAATTATTTGGGGGGATGCCGCCAAAAGAAATGATGGCGCTGGTCGTCCAGACAGCCAGAGCTCTAGGTTGGGGCGACATCCAACTTGTCGAGTTCAACGAGACCCCTCTCACAATCAAGCTGCGCGTCAAAGATACTTATCTTTCTGGTATCGTGTCGGAAGCAGATGAGCCAAAGTGTTACCTTTTCTCTAGCGTCATGTGCGTCATTCAAACGCTACTCCAAAAAGCTGGCGTTGTCAGTGGGGCACTGGAATACGAAGAAACCAGCTGCGTCGCGAGCGGTGCCTCCCACTGCGAATTTATCATTCGAGAACAAGAATAGCGTACCACTGAACAACACAACTTCGCTGCTAGTACATCTACTCTGAAGTGAGTCGGGGCCCTGTGCAGCGTCTTACACAAGTTCTCCTATGCCTAGATATCAGATTCAAAATGGTCTCTTGCTAGAAATCCATTAAAATTAACGTAATTTCGTTCTAAGGAGACGACATCATAGCAATCGGGCATTTATCCGGGTCGTTAACAAACTCGCAAGGCAGCTGTGCGCCTTTGGGAAAGGTTCTGTTCAAATGTCTACACATGTTGTTTTCTGCATCATACGCTGGGCATGGTGACAAGGTAAAACATCCTCTAACTAGGACGCCTATAACTAGCTACAAAAAGTCTTCTCTAACAGAAAATTAGGTGCTTTAGTATTGGAATTTTCTTAGCCGATGGTGACTAGTGGCTGCCCTTTCTCTACTGCATTACCAGTTTGGACATGAACTTGACTAACAACACCTGGTTGTGTGGCTCTAATCTCATTTGCCATCTTCATTGCTTCGAGGACGATTACCACATCTCCACTTTCGACTTTATCTCCCTCTTTCACTGGCACTTCGATTACACGACCTGGAAGTGGAGCGACAACTGTACCTGGTTCTGTTGCAGCATCAGGAGGTGCAATAGATGTTTGTGCTCTGATAGGGGTTCGGGGTGTAGTTGCTACTGTGGAGCTAGTACTAGTGGGTAAATCGGAGGAAACTGGTCTGAGTAAAGCAGTATAGTGTTGCTTGTTCAGAGTTACCTTGTAGCCTTCTGAATCTTGTTGGGGTGTGAGATGGAGGGTTAATTTCTGGTCACCAACGACGACATGGAAAACCCCTTGGTCACGATCTGCATCGGTAATTCGTACTATGAACTTGGTTTCGTTAATAGTTACAATGAG
>JABXGV010000017.1 GCA_016550485.1 archaeon | reverse complement strand
AGAACCCGGTTTTCATTTAAGCGGGGTAATTCCGGGAGTATCTTCTCCAGGGTCACAATAGCGGATAGCGTTTTCGACTCCGAGTCGGCGACTACTTCACCGAGGTGATAGCTGAACTGGTCAAGGAAGCGGTCGTAGGTATCAGGGCGTTGGCGTTTCATCGCCTCCAACATGATCTCAATCCGGCGGTGGACCCAGTCGGAATATCGCTGAGGATTGATTTTCATCGTAGCCTTGGGGTCATAGCCCTTGTACACTTCATAATCCGGGGTCATAGAGTCTGGAGTCCTCTTCGCAACTTAAATTATTGCTGTTCACTGCATATCGGTTGATGAGGGTAGAACACACAGAACAGAAATGGAAATGCTGGAAGCCCCGTAACACCCTCTGAACCTAGCCTGAAATGGGCTTTTAGACACTTCTACGACCGCTTTGGAAAAAGATAGGCGATTCGATTGAGTAGGGATCTGGTGCAAGACACTAGGGCAACTCGGACTGCAAGAATAAGATGGCCTTCAAGAATCCCTGACACCTTGCATCAGATGTTCGATGTATTCGCTGGGATTAACTCAATATTATGATCAGTGCAACAACTATCACTATGTATAGGACAGGGAATAATAGATAGCAGACTAAAGAGCCCCGATCTCCCCCCATTTTGTACCACCAAACGAGTGGCAATGCAACCATAATGACTCCTAAAAAGGCAATTGCGAAAATAATAACCGGATTGCTAAATAACAGATTAATCATCTTGCGTCTCCAAAGTGCTTTGTTTCACGAGAATTGCCCTTTTCAGGTATTCAAGTACTTAAATGGCGTGGAGTTATGAATCCTATCATAATGTATCAAGGGGGATCCTTTTCAAGGCAACCCTATTTTTAAATTCGTAACTTTCTGACCGAGTCTCTTATGAGGGTGATGCCCTGATATTCACTTATTAGGGATGGAAAACGATGACCGCAATAAGTGATCAAGACATCGAACAGCTCCTCATCAGGGGTAGAGCGCTTCTCGAGGCGTTCTGGAAGAGTGACAAGTCGGGCAAGCGGTTCCTCGCTCCACAGGTGGAGGAACTCGCCGGAAAGGTCAGTCACAAGGCAGCGCTCTGTGAGAATCGCTATCTGATGCAACACGCCTACGACCTCAGCTTCCTGCTACTAGCCTGTTATAAGGCGTTGGGGAACCAGCGGGCTGAATACCTCCAGCTCCACCACATCGGGATTCTATACCGGAAGCTCCACCGATACTCGGATGCCATCGACTACCTCCAACAAGCCCTGACAAGAATACGGGGCGGGGTCCGTTTTCTAGACGAGGAGGGGCAGTTACAGTTCGAGGCTGAAAACCCCCTGATGGAAGCGATCACCCTCGACGACATGGGGCTCGTCTACTTGGAGTGGGGCAAGCTGGAGGAGGCACAAGAACACTTCGAACAGGCTCTTCCGCTTCGTCGGCAGGCGGGAGATCGCCGTGGTGAAAGCACAACCATTCACAACCGTGGCAGGTTATACTTGGCAAAGCAGCAATACCAGAAGGCCCTTGAATTTTTCGAACAGGCCCTGAAAGTTCGTAAGAAGCATGGCTCCCGTCTGGAGCAAGGTGTCACCCTCAGTTACATTGGTCGCACATACAGGGAATGGGGGAAGCTGAAGAAGGCGACGAAACCCTACAAACAGGCACTCAAGATACTCCAAGAAGCGGAATACCCTGACCTAGAGCACTTGCTTCTCAAGAGCGAAGCTTTAGCTGCTCTTGGGCACCGAGATGAAGCCATAGCCAGTTACCGTCATGCTCTATCCTTGGACCCCAATCAAGAGGAAGCTCAACAGGCACTAAGACAGCTCGGAATCAGCACTTCGACTCCCTTGGACAACAGTTGAGGTGTCTGTATTCGCCAATAAGTCACTAGTTTCAGTTGTTGTTATTCTATACGAGATAGAAAATCAGACATCCTATTAGTATAACGAATGTGATGATTACACCAATTCCTAGGTTCTTGTCTTTCTGGTAGGACACAAATAACATATTGAAGGCGGCTATATAGAAAACGATGATGTAGAGGATGTGCGGCACAAGTACCTCTCGGAAGGGAAATCTCAGAATGTGGTCTAATACCAGTTCCAAGAAGAGATAGAAAAGAATGATAACATGAGTGAGTATCCGCTTAATTTCTGCTTTCTCCTTCAGATGTCCAATCAGTGAGATAGTGAAGGGAATTATCAGAAGAATAACCGTGTAGCCGCTCGCGAGCAAGAGTGCCATATTACTAAGTTTTGAGGAGATGTAGACCAAGCTCACAGCGACATTGAAAATAATTGAGGAACAGATGAAGATGATGTCCATCCAGCGACTCAAAGGTGTTTGTTCGGACATACTTTCATTTCCTTTAGAGGGTTAATGACACCATATCTCAACGTATTATTTAAGCCTAATAGGAAAAGATCAGGAATTACCGGATATCGCTGGGTGCTCAAGACACGACAGTGGCACAAACAGGTAAGGGATGCATCGTATCGACTCGGGCTGGTGGGTGAAAGGCTAGATGGTCGGGTGAGTGCCTAGCAAAACACTATTCATCTGAGGATTTCTTTCGCTTTATCAAGATCGTGGTAATAATCAGAAGACAAACTCCACAGAACACTGCCAGAGGGATGATTATACCTAAACTAGCTTCGTTCCATGGTGTGAATGGTGTAGTTGGCGTGGACTCCTGCGATATGGCGACTTCGATTTCCGTTAGGGGTCCTAGTCCATAACCTGAGGGAACTGGTGGCGTCTGGCTCTCCATGTAACTTGTAATGAGGTACGCTACATCAGCTGACGAGCCAGTGACTGAATCAGTAACGGTAACATCTGCTTCACCGTGCAGGGTCTGGTAAATGTGCCACCCATGAACATCGTGCAAAGCAAGGGAAACGCCTATTGCGTGATTTGAGGCCTTCTTGATCTGGACTGTGAAATTATCGGGTGGGGATTGTAGTCTATGGATGTGGATGCCATAATATCGCAGGGATATCGTGTCATTGAGAAGGGTGGGCTCGTTGACCGTGTCGTACTGGGTGATTCGGGCATCGAGTCCTTCGAAGCCGTAGAGGTTGTCGCTGAATCCCAGCGCGTCAATCGTGACGGCGGTGACCCAGTTGAGGTAGAGTTCGTTGAATGTGATGTCATAGCCTGCTGCTTGCAGT
>JABXGV010000152.1 GCA_016550485.1 archaeon | reverse complement strand
TACCCGCCTGCAGCAAACTCGCCAGCATACTTGGAGATAGCCTTTGCACGCTTGGGAGTCAGCTTTTGACTGGTCTTTAAACTACCTACTCTACTACACCGGGAGAGGAGGACATCTGTTGCACCTTTCACAAAGGCGATGTACCCGCCCTCTGGGTAGGTGAAAACGCGAGTCATCCGCTTGAGCCGCGAGTCAAAGGGATAATTTTGTACCATCTGGAAATCAAGCAGCGAACGCTCGGAGATGCCGCTTTTACGGTATAATGCGAGTAGTGCAGCTTCTGTGGGATTCCCTATGGCCTTCCATCGAACATTTCCATCTTCAGATTTCTCGGGCTGGATTTCAGCGTCATTGTTCAGCCCACCGATTCTGATGAGAAGCGCAAGCCTACTGTCTGCACCAAGCTCAACAGGTGTTTTCGAAACCTGCATAACAGCCTCATCTATCCGTTCAACGGGGTAGATATCCCCTTCAGGTTCGTACCCCTTGCCAGTGACTTTATAGAGCTGTTCCCCATCCCAGACAAGATCAACTACCATCTCGCTGCGCGTGAGGGTTCCAGTTTTATCAGTGCAGATAACACTGACCCTTCCTAGGCTTTCAACGGCAGATAAATCACGGACAACTACCCCATAACGCGCCATGGCTAGGACACCAGTGAGAAGAGTGATTGTCGTTAGTAGGGGAATATTGATTGGCATAACAGTCATTGCGTTTATGAGTGCGTCTGCAGCCAAGTCAGATAGTGTCACAGAAGGGTCTGGAAATAGAAGCCGAGCTGCTAGCGAGACAACTAATAGGATTACGACCGCTATGCCTAGTACGATGGCAAGCCGGTTGACCTTTTGGCGAAGCGGAATGTCACTGGTGCTCAGAGTTTCAAGACCCTGACTAATTTTCCCAATCTCTGTTTTTTCACCCGTCCCTATCACAAGACAAGTCGCAGAGCCAGTGGCAACAAAGGTTCCACGATAGACCATGTTAGAACGCGCGTGAAGGGGGGTTTCTGCCGGTAAGGGTTTCTCTGAAGGAACCTTCTCGACCGGTGCGCTTTCACCTGTTAATGATGCTTCACCAGCAGTGAGGTTATGCGCTTCAATAATCCTTCCGTCCGCAGGTATGAGGTCACCCTGAGCGAGGGCGAGGATATCACCAGGAACCACGAGCGTAGTGTCAATCTCCTGTTTAGCGCCGTCACGGATTACGATGATTGTGTCAGCGGAGAGCGCCTGAAGTGCCTCTAGCTTCTTTTCAGCCCGATATTGCTGGATGATTGCTAGCAGTGCATTAAATACAATAATTCCAAACCAGATAGAAGCTTGACCAATATTCCCTAAAAGAAATAGCGCAGCAGTACTTATGATGTAGATTAAGATTAGACCGTTCAGGATTGGGGCAAGGTAGACGCGCCAAAAGGAGGGACGAATACGAGGGAGCGCATTAGGACCATAAGAAGCGAGCTGAGCCTCCGCTTTCTGACTGGAGATTCCATTTACACGATCTGTTCCTAAACTGGAAATCAGATCCGAAAGGGGTTGACTGTGGGGTTGGAGCTCTTCTTCCTCTGGGGGTGTAACATCGTCTTTTGGTGACATCCCATTTCCCGTTAAGGGGTGTTCTTTTTCCTTAAAGTCATTGTGGCAGTAGCCATTGGAGCTGTTATTTTAGCGGTGTGCCATAGTCTCGCATGACATCAGCCATTTCTTTGAGTCGCTTATCGGCTAATTTGTTGATTTCACTAGCAGGTTTCCCAGTTAGGAGTTCAATTCCCTCGTCTATGGTTTCAACCGCGTATAGGTGGAATTTACCGGCTTCCACCGCCTTTACAACCTCCTCCTTCAGCATCAGGTTCTGAATGTTTGCTTTGGGAATTAGCACCCCCTGGTCCCCGGTTAGACCCAATACTTTGCACACTGCGAAATAGCCCTCGATTTTCTCGTTGACACCACCTATGGCTTGAACCTCGCCGTGTTGATTGACTGACCCTGTCACGGCAAAGCGCTGCTGGATTGGCACACCAGACAATGCGGAGAGCAGCGCGTAGAGTTCAGTACTACTGGCGCTATCTCCTTCAACACCTGAGTAACTCTGCTCAAAGACTAAACGGGCTGAAAGGCTCAGAGGCTTTTCGCGACCAAATTTCTCAGAAAGATATCCACTGAGAATGTGAACCCCCTTATGGTGGATGTTCCCACCCAACCCAGATTCGCGCTCAATATCGATAACGCGACCACGTCCAGGTGCCACACTAGCCGTAACCCGTGAAGGACGCCCGAAGGCAAAATCGCCAAGGGAGAGGACGGAGAGCCCGTTAATCTGCCCAACCTCCTCACCCTTCACCGTGATGAGAATTACCTCTCTTTCGATGAACTCACGTATCTTCTCTTCCAATAAATTGGAACGGTAGAGTCGCGCCTCTAACGCTTGGATAATATGTTTTCGATCAATGAGCCGTTTACGGTCCTCTTTCGCATAATAATTGGCTTCCCGTATAACGTCAGCGATGACACTAAACTGAACAGACAATTTGGTCTGGTTTTCAGCAAGCCGAGAACTATAATCGACAACCTCTGCAATCGCTTCGGCTGTGAGGGCACGGAGCTTTTCTTTTTGAACAAGGGAACACACAAAGGACCCATAGCGCCGGATGTTCTTCTCACTGCGATCCATGGTTGTGTCGAAATCAGCTTTCACCTTGAAGAGCTCGCGGAAGTCCGGGTCTAGTATGTAGAGTTGCTGGTAGAGAAACGGGTCCCCAATCAAGACAACCTTAATCTTCAACGGGATTGGCGCGGGGCGTAACGTCTTCATCGAGAGAAAGCCTGCCTGCTCAGCGGGCTCTTCAATGACAATATGGTTGTTTTGCAACGCCCGCTTTAGGGCAGGATAGGATAACGGCGAGAGGAGAAGATCCCGAACAGGAATCACAATATAGCCACCATTCGCCTGGTGGAGCGCGCCTGGACGAATCATCGAAAAATCCGTGAAGAGTGTACCAAAGCGGGGCTCTTTTTCGATGCGACCAAAGAGGTTCGAATACGTAGGGTTCGTGACAATCAAAACTGGCGCACCCTTCTGCTCAGAGTTGTCAACGATGAGATTTGCCCGGTAGCGCTTTGAAAACTCCTCTGGAGAAATACTCCTTGACGGCTGTTGAGGAGGAGGTACCGGCACATTGCCTCCCGGCTGCCCCATGAAGATAGCAAGATTCTCGGTGATATCCTTCGCAATGGCATGGATGAACTCGCTGACCTCAGGGTAATTTGTATATTCATCCAAGAAATCGTCTATCAACGGATTCAGCGTAAAGCGGACCGCCTCTTCCTCCATCTTCCTCAGCTCCTGAACAAGTTCACGCTCTAGACTCTGGAGTTTTCTAAAGAGCTTACGGAGCTCCGTTTCAAGCGCTTCACGTCGATTCTCAATACGCTCCCTTTCATCTGCTGGCATCTTCGCCACTTGTGAGCGCTTCACCTCCTCACCATCCATCATCGGAACAATTACCAGTCCCGTCTGCGTACCCCGAAGCGCGAAACCCGCCTTTTGGGCCTTCGCCTGCATCTCCGTAAGGATGGCATTCCGCTGCCGCTCATATTGGCTACGCCGCTCCTCACGGGCACCGGCATATTCTTCACCATCCAACATCTTCGCTATCGCATTCCGCGCCGCCTCGATGAAGTGGTCAAGATCCACAACGAGATCGTTCCCCTTCCCCGCGGACAACAACAACGCCATGGGTTGATACTGATCACCGAAGTTCGAGACATACACCACATCGGAGGGGACCGGATCCTTCGCAGCAATCTCGTTAAGATACTGCGTAACCGCCGTGGTACGACCCGTCCCATGCGCCCCACTCACATAGATGTTGAACCCGTGGTCATCAATTTCCAGCCCAAAGGCAAGGGCCTTCAAGGCCCGCTTCTGTCCCACAATATCCTTGAGCGGGGTGAAATCAGCGCTGGTCTTGCACTCAAGATCTTTAGCTATGCAGACTACCCGAAGCTGTTTCGGCGTGAGTTCCTTCACAATAATAACCCCAGTGTACCACACCTAACGAGCTCCTACAATTTAATCATTCGCCACATCCCAGCCTGAACCACTAATCAAAAGAAAGAAACAAAAAATATTTCAAATAACCAGTTGCCCCGAGAAGTTCGATAAACGCAAAATCCTTTAAGGGCAGACGGTAGAGAAGAGTCATTCTATAGAATTCTATGTGGGAACCCGCCATGACGGAAAAAACCTTAACCATCCCCCTCGGCCCCCAACACCCGGCCCTCAAGGAACCGGAAAACTTCACACTCACACTCGACGGTGAAATCGTCACCGACGTCGCCATCCGCATCGGCTACGTCCACCGCGGCATCGAAAAAGCCTTCGAAGGCCGCAGCTACATCCAAAACGTCTACCTCGCCGAACGCATCTGCGGCATCTGCAGCCAAGCCCACACCACCTGCTACGTCCAAGTCGTCGAAGAACTCCTCGACCTCGACGTCCCCAAACGCGGCCTCCACATCCGCGCCATCGTCAACGAACTCAACCGCATCCACAGCCACATCCTCTGGCTCGGCGTCGCCGGCCACGAAATCGGCTGGGACACCCTCTTCCACTACTCCTGGCGCGACCGCGAACAATGCATGGACGTCATCGAAGAAGTCACCGGCAACCGCGTCAACTACGCCAACAACGTCATCGGCGGCGTCCGCCACGACATCCCCAAAGACTGGCACGCCAGCATCGCCAAACGCATGCAAGCCATCCAAGACCGCATGGAACACTACCTCAAACTCATCCTCAAAGAACAAACCGTCCTCGACCGCTGCCTCGGCGTCGGCATCCTCAAACCCCACATCGCCAAAAAACTCAGCGCCACCGGACCCACCATCCGCGCCAGCGGCATCCCCTGGGACGTCCGCGAAACCGAACCCCGAACCCCCTACATCGGCGCCCCCTGGAAAGTCCAGACCAGCGACCTCTGCGACGTCGCCGGCCGCGTCATCGTCCGCATCCAAGAAACCATCGACAGCTGCCAATCCATCCGCCACTGGCTCACCAAAATGCCACGCGGCGACATCAAAGTCCGCGCCCCCCGCCGCGTCCCCGAAGGCCAAGCCATCAGCCGCTTCGAAGCCCCCCGCGGCGAAGTCGTCCACTTCATCGTCAGCGACGGCACCGACCACCCCTACCGCCACAAAGCCCGAGCCCCCACCCTCGGCAACTTCCTAAGCGTACCAACCATCCTCATCGGCGGACACATAGCCGATGTCCCTATATCGCTCGCTTCGATTGATCCGTGTATGAGTTGTACTGACCGGGTTATCTTGACTGATCATCGTGGTCGTAGCGAGGCGATTAGCTGGGAGAAGTTCACGGCGCAGGCGCGTGAAACCCGTTTAGCTGAGAAGGCGTGGCGTCGCTAGCTGAGCTGTTTCGGTAATTTGTGGGATTGTTTCCCAATCTTTCACTAGGCAGTGGATTGTGGAGATGGGAGACTTTGGTCGTCCTCTTGGAGGTTCTTTGGTTTTCGGTGTTTTCTTCTGATGATGATGCAGATGGTGAGGAGTGCTATGATGGTGATGCCGATGATGCTGAGGTAGATTATTTCGACTGGGAGTACTCC
Organism: archaeon; assembly: GCA_016550485.1. Lineage (GTDB taxonomy): Archaea > Asgardarchaeota > Hermodarchaeia > Hermodarchaeales > Hermodarchaeaceae > YT-063. The sequence continues at coordinate 2,151 of JABXGV010000152.1, read as the reverse complement.
GAAGATGTGTAGGTTGCTTTGTACGAGTTCTTCACGTGTGATGTAGCCTGTAATTATTCCGTATAGTGTTGTAACTGGGTCCTCATGTTTGAGGAATACGCCTAGTTGTCGTTCAAAGTATAACTTCATGGGGTATCCTGTTTCAATGGCTTGCCAACAGTAGTATGAGCCGGCGGGAGTGTTTTCTAGTACGTCTGCAGATAGTTTGCATATAAGGGCATGAGGAACCCATGCGGGGGTATGGTAGAGAGTCACGTAGCCATCGTGTTCCCAGTCAGATGTATCGACCCATAAGGGGAATTTGTAATATTCGCTGCTTGTATAGGTGCCGTTTTCATCAACGGTTCTCCAGGTGGTGATCTCGATGTAGATTGTGATGGTGAAGGTGGGTGATAACTGTCCATCTTGTCCTTTTGAGGCTATGCTTAGGCTAACCTCAAGAATAGATTTGTTGATTTCTGGCGCCCAGCGGAGGACAGTGAATTGATAGTACGCCCCTTCTCTTTCATATTTGAGGAATAGGCCAATTGGGAAAGTGTTTGCGGCTGCTCGTTGTGTTGGTAGGTTTGTAGAGGTGAAGAATAAGAGAATCAGGCAACTCATCACAATTACTTGCTTGCTTTTCAAGAGAATTCCCTCAAAGTATTTCTCCCTACCTTCCTTTTGTATAAATCGTTTTGCACCTGCTTCAGTCGTACGGATCGAGTTATCTTGACGGACCATCGTGGTCGGAGAGAAGAGGTGAGTTGGGAGCAGTTTACGGCCGCGTAGCCGAGCGCAGCGGTTTGCGATGAAGCGTTGGCGCCGCTAGATAGCGGGTAGAGTGTCTTCACTCGTTTGCTATGCAGTGGATTGTGAGAATGGGGGTTGTTGTCTTTGTTTTCTTTGCTGGATTTTTGTTAGTTGTACGGGGGGGCAGAATTCTTTTAATGGCGTTCTGCGGGGGTAGTGTGGTGAATGGTGTGAACTCCGAGGAGCCTTCATATATTGGTGAGCTGAAAGCGGCACGGGATATCGATGGTTTGAGGGAAGTACTCGTTGTTTATGAGGATTCATTTCATATAGCGGGTGCCGCCTTTCGGAGAGCGGCTGCGAAAGCGCTTGGGGAGTTGGGTACAAGGGAGGCGATGGCACCGCTTATTGATTATTTGAAGTATTATGATGGTTCAGAGGATGTTCTAGAATGTGTCGTCGAAGCACTGGGAATGATAGAAGGCGGCGTTGATGCAGCAGTAGATGAACTTCTCAAGTATCTCACATGGGATGCTTCAGATAACGAAGTCACCAGACGTGGTTATGATGACGAAGTCACCAGATGTGGGTTTGAGGAGGAGCGCCATGAGGCAGTGAAAGCCTTCAGAGCGCTGGGGTCACCCGCCGTCAGAGCCACCTTCAAAGCAGTTAGGGATGGAGCAGATGTTATCTCTGCAGGCTATATCTTAGGTGCCGCAGATCGGGAGGATGTAGAGTTACTGCTCGAAGAATTCAAGGACCCGGAGGGGCGGGCGCCTAAAGGGATTTTGGCTGAAGTCTTTGGGTTTATCGGAGACACGCGGGCCACTGAACTCCTGATAAGAGTTCTTCGTGAGACCCCGAGTGTGGACAAACGGGAGCTTGCCGCACGTGCGTTAGGCCAAATTGGAGATGCGCGTGGGGTAGAGCCGTTGATCGACGCTTTACAACAAGATGACCCGAGTGTACAAACTTCTGCGATTTTTGCGTTAGGACATATAGGCGATACAAGAGCCATGGAAGCCCTCATTGATGCCCTAAGCCATGAACCGACACAAGGTTCGTATGATTGGAGGTCCAATTATGTAAGCCTTGTCGCAGGTGCATTAGGGTACATTAGAGACATCCGTGTAGTTAAGGCACTTATCCAAGGGATGCAAAAAAGCAAGAACGAGTACCATCGTCGAGCGTTTGTTAACGCTTTGGTAAAGATTGGTGAAATGGCCACTGAATCTCTTGTTCAAGTCATCCAAATAGGTAAAGGTACAGCGGTTGCTGATGCGATCAGAGCCCTTATGCTGATCGGGAAACCATCGGTGGAACCCCTAATTGAGGGGCTGCAACATGCGGAAACGACGGACACAAAAATAAGAATAGTGAACGCTCTTGGTGAGATTGGTGACAAACGAGCCGTTGAGC
>JABXGV010000151.1 GCA_016550485.1 archaeon | reverse complement strand
GTAGCCATTGCCGCTGTTATGGCTCGTGAAGCAGATGTGTACTTAATCGATGAACCCACATCCTATCTTGATGTTTACCAGCGTGTCAGGACGGCAAGAGCTATACGATCCTTAGCTACCGAAGGTAAAACCGTAATCAGCGTAGTTCATGACCTAGCAGTAGCTGACTATATTTCAGATTATGTTTGCATATTCTATGGTAAGGCTGGGGTTTATGGTATTGTATCGAACCCACACGGTGTTCGAGAAGGCATCAACATTTACTTAAACGGATACTTACCTGATAGTAATGTTCGGTTCCGTGAAGAGGAAATACGTTTCTCAACACGGCCGCCAACAGCAGAGTATTGGGATTCAGTTGAGACACTGTTAGAATATGAAGCAATGGTCAAACAATATGAAAACTTCACGCTTCACGTTGAGCCTGGGCAAGTACATCGAGGAGAAGTAATTGGCGTCCTTGGGGCAAACGGCATCGGTAAGACAACTTTTGTTCGGTTACTTGCAAAAGAGCTTGAACCTGATAAAGGCACATTACCTAAAACCGACATTAAGGTCAGTTACAAACCTCAATATATCAAAGCCGAAGAGGGTCTTACGGTAACGGAGGCGCTCCAAGCAGCAGGTGGAGCTATAGTACTCACAAGCGTCTTTAAATCAGATATTCTCCGCCCTCTAGAGCTCATAGAAATGGAAGATCGTGTGCTCACAGAACTTAGCGGCGGTGAACTCCAACGCGTTGCAATAGCCGCTTGCCTTGCAAGAAAAGCAGACCTCTATCTGATTGATGAGCCTTCAGCTTTCCTCGATATAGAGCAGCGTCTTGCCACGGCAAAGGTCATCCGCCACCTCGTTCATGATCAGGGCAAAGCAGCATTAATAGTAGAGCATGATATGGTTTCAATTTCTGCCTTCGCAGACACGATTGCAGTGTTCAGTGGACAGCCTGGAATTGAGGGAATAAGTCACTCACCAGTCGATATTAGAACCGGGATGAACTCCTTTCTAAAGGAAATGAATGTGACCTTTCGCCGCGACCATGCTACTGGGCGGCCAAGAGTCAATAAGCAAGATAGCAGATTAGATAGGGAACAGAAGCAACGTGGTGAATATTACTACATTGCTTAAACCGAATAATTCTACCAACCAGTAAAACTGACAGGCATAATCTAAATACACTTGATTTTACTTGGCGGTCAGTGGCCCGAAACGCCCTTTATGAGGTTTCAGGAGCTTCACTATATTATGTCCCTTAGAAACACCGAGTGAACGGGCAACAGGCTCACACTTGGTTCGGAGCAGGTGCGCTGTTGGCTTAGGAACAGAAAACTCTGGTAAGGTCTCCCAGTGACCCATGCCTTTCGCGATAACGAGGTCTACCTCGTCAAAACGGCTGAGAAAATCCTTTGAACACCATCGAGGAATAACTCCAACAGCACTACCCCCAGTAGTAATTACTTCTGAGAATTCATCTAATCGTGCTGAAGAAGCATCTTCTAACGTAGCGTCATTCAAAACTGGGGCGCCCTTTACAGCTACAGTGACCTTAATTCCTAGTTCGGATATTATCTTCAATAAAGGTCGGTCAAACACGATTTCACCAGCGTTATCAGTTAAGAAGAGTGCTGACCTAGTATTTTGAAGCAGGCGCCAAACTAGACTAGTTTCATCTATTGCCATTTCCTCTTGGGCACAAGATACCATGTCATCAAGTGTATCCCAAGGTATTTCGTGACCTGAAACACCGTATTCTATCACATTCCCTAGCGAGGCTGCAATGCACGCTCGTTGGAACTGAATTTCTGAAGTCTTCGCAGCCTCAACGAAATCTTCGAGCTTTGGAAGTAACCGAAGCGCGGTTTCATTAGATTGCCGTTTAAGCGATGCATATGGATCTGGGCACCCAGTCATTTTCTGCACTGTTTGGTCTCTAACGGTTCCAATATAGGCAGGTATTCTTTCAACACCCTTACCCTTTGTCAGCGAATAGTGCATGCCATTCACTAGCTCGGTCATCACACGAAGTTGTAATGCCCGATTTGTAGTTGCTAGTTGTGCCTCCTCTAAGCCACGGTGGAGAAGGCAGCTCACACACTGACTATCCATTTGCACAAGCCATAACCTCAGGGATGAGTAGTAAAACCACCAATCGAGCCCCTATAAGCCTTTTAGTCTGACTATCTAGGATAAAAGCATCTCATATGAAAAGAAGGTGAAATGGCGGGCCCGCCGCGACTTGAACGCGGGTTCTCCAGATCCGCAATCTGGCGCCGTAACCACTTGGCCACGGGCCCGCGGGTTATTTCTTGGCGAGGAGTTTGAGTGGAACGTTTTTAAGACTTTGCTTCTTGTCGCGGAACTTCAAGCAAGCCTTGGGACTGGATAAAATCAAATCTGTTAGCTGATATAGCAGGATATCTGACATCATGCGAGCCAACGCAGGTATAGCCCCGCTGTTGTCTCGCCACTAGATTTCCTGAGCTAAAATACTGCGCCAATTATCAATCTCAGAGAGTAATCCTTTCCGATCCTTATCGGAGAGATTTTGGTTGATCTTGTATTGCTCAAGAGTCCTAATCCAACGAGCCCAGGGTCCCATGAGACGTGGGTCGAATCCAACTAGTCGATGGGATAATTCTCGCCTTTTTCGCATTGCCTGTAATATATCAACTGCTCTAGAGAGCCGTTCGATTTCAGAGCGCATAGCATCTATTTCATCTAGGACCGGATTTGTACCATATTGAGCAGAACGAACAGAATATTGCTCTAATATCGCTTCAACTTCTGGTGTGGGCAGCTGAGCAGCCCGGAGGGCTTCGTCACACATCATTGTAGCTTTCTCAATGATTGCAGTTAAGACAACAATCTTGTTTTGCGCAACAACATTTGGGGGCTGCTCCAATGTTGACTTACACTCAGTAAGGAGGTTCTCCAAGACTTGTTTATGTGCGCGAACCTGTTTTTCAAATGACATCTTGTTGCATAACCTTCCTGTGAAAATACAGACTAAGGTATAAAGAAATTATAGATTGGTAGTAGTAAAAATGT
>JABXGV010000150.1 GCA_016550485.1 archaeon | reverse complement strand
GGTTGAGCTAGACGGTGTTAAGATCCTAATTATTGAAAATGTCGGCAACCTGATTTGTCCTGCGGACTTTCCCTTAGGTAGCCACATGAGACTTGTAGTAGTCAGCGTAACGGAGGGTCCGTGGATGATTCAAAAACACCCAATCATGTTTCGCGACGCGGATTTACTGATAATCAATAAGATTGACCTAGCTGAGGTAATGGATGTTGATGTTGACCAATTAGAGCGTGACGCAAAACAAATCAATGCTGCACTCAAGGTCTTACGCACTAGTGTCAGGAAAGGACTTGGTATAGACGAAGTTATCCGGCAACTTGGATTATAACAACCTTGAATATACTTCAACCAAAACCCAGAAGTTTTTCAAATTTTTCCGCAGTTCGCTTAAGTTCAAGTAACAAAGGTCCAAGGCGTGCCTCTTCCTTGGTAATGAAAACAACCACAGCCAGTGGACCACTGTGGCGAAGTAATATGAATCCGCGTTCAGCCTTCACATAAAGAGAGTCAAGGCCTCCTTTCTTCAAGCTTTCAATGGCGTTTGCTCCGATTGCGAGCATTGAAGAGGCTAGAGCAGCTAGTTCTCCTTCGCTGATTCGGGAATCGATAGAGCTGGCCATGGGCAAGCCATCAGTAGAGATGATAGCAACACCCTGTAAACCTGGTACACTGAGTTGGGCATCTCTAAGAACTTCCATAATTGCCTTCATCGGATCATCCGACAGACCAGGCTCAGCCATAAATCAACGCCAATTCCTATTCGTGATAAAGAAGTATTAGTCAACAATAGGCTAAAAACGTGTTCCACGTTTTGCTCATTTTACCCATCCGAAGCCCACAAATGCCTTACGAACTCGCTCATTTACGGGGAGGGCCACCATGATTCCCGCAATTACTTGGACAAGATTAACTGGAACTTCGATAATAGCAGCCATTCCGAGTATAAACCTCTGAAAGAGAAAATATCCAGTTATCATGAGGCCACCACCTAGAAGCATTGCAGTAGCGGTCCAAGCTGATTCTGGGTCATATCGTAAAGTCAGAACAATTGTAACTACTCCGATGTAGATAGCCATAATGAACCACAACCAAGGCGGCACGTAAAGGGTAGCGAACCACCAAGTCTGTAATGCGGAACCACCTGAAGCTTCAACCATTCCGCTGAGAAGGAACCAACCAATTAGTCCTAGCGATAAAGCTAACCCAGATCCTATGCATATTCCTAGGTAGCGAAGTTGGTTAGATGAAAATCTTCGTCGTAGTCTATTACCTAAATATCCAACAACAAAGCCTTCAAGGCCTTTGATAATGAATGTTGCGAGCGCGTAGTGAGGATAGCCTAGCAATATATCTGCTAGCATAGAACCAATTCCTGCTGCAAAGAATCCAATAATTGGACCAAAGAGAATCGCGCTAATATAAACAGCGATTTCTCCCAGATTGAAGTAACCAGTAGTAGCAGGTACATAGATTTGGAACATCATTGTAGTAACGCAACACAACGCACCCATCAATGCACCTAAGGAAATCAAGAGTACTGTAGGAATTTCTGGAAAGAAAACACTTTCAGTCTTTAGACCCATATACAATCACTTCCTAATCTCCCTGTTTTTACTATGTATATGTATATCTAGTATCCCGAAATTTAATCGACACCAATTAATTGCTAAGATCTTATTTCTAAATCATAAGAGGGCATCTTAATAAATTTAAATTATATATGTTTCTTGTGCGTAATATTTATTTCGAGATATTCTTTCCGCCTTGCTTGAATAAGAGCTTTCGAGGCTTGCATATTTGAAAACAGGTATGGCGTTCGCTCCAGGTCACATAACGGGTTTCTTCCAGATTTGTGACGATTCAGATGAGCCCTTAAGAAAAGGGTCTCGCGGAGCAGGAGTTTCCGTTGAAAAGGGAGTTACTACTGCAGTTGAAATAGCCCAGAGCAAGACGCCATCAATGCAAATACGAATTAACGGACATTTGACCACCTCAGCACTTGTTTCGGAGAGAGTCGTAGCTAGTTTTCTCGGGTTAGTGAGTGACAAACCTTACAAAATCAACGTCAAACACGAAATCAAACTTCCGATAGGCTGTGGATTTGGAATTAGCGGATCTGGAGCCTTAAGTCTAGCTTTGGCATTGAATGAGGGATTCGAGTTGGGGCTTTCGCGAGTAGAAGCAGCCCAAATTGCCCATGTCGCTGAGGTGGTGTGTAAGACCGGGTTGGGTTCGGTTATTGCGGAGACTTATGGAGGAATAGAAATTAGAGTCAAGGCAGGAGGGCCTGGAATTGGAGAAGTACAAACACTTCCTCTAAATGAGGACTATGTTGTTTTCAGCTTACCATTCGGTCCCCTGTCAACTGCAAAATTCTTGACATGTGAAGAGGATCGCCAGCGGATCAACGAACTTGGCGGAGAACTAACTGATACCTTACTTCGCCAGCCAAGTATATCCAATCTTTTAATTTTCTCCCGTCAGTTCGCTGAACACATACAGCTCTTGACGAATAGAGTGAAGGACGTAATTCTAGAAGCTGAGGAGGCAGGGGTTATCTGCAGCACTGCCATCTTCGGTGAAAATGTCTTTTCGATAATTTCTAAAGACCAAATACAAGAAACGCATGCTATCCTCAAACGACACTTATCGAAAAGGCAAGAGTTGATGATAATGGAGATAGATACACAAGGAGCCCGTGTAATAGATGGATGAAGAAGAAGTTTCGCCAGACCACCCACGAGCAACATCGCTGCGAATTCGTGCGAAGCTTACCCATGGATTTAAAATCGGTATAACTTCCGCGTTTGGACTTTTCGCTCATGGCAGAGGTGAAGCCTTTGATTACCTAATTGGAGAGGAGACAACAGAAAACGCCACAAGAGCCATCCGTGCAGCGGCAGCCAGTTTCCTACTGGCACGCCATTCCGTCCTTTCAGTGAATGGCAATGTTGCAGCTCTAGTTCCACAAGAGCTAGTTGAACTATCAACAATAACGGCATCGAAGCTTGAAGTTAATCTTTACCACCGGGGAGGAGCTCGTGAGGAAGCAATAGCAGATGTGTTACGAAAAGCAGGTGCTAAGGAGATTCTGGGAATTGGAAAAGCCGCATCGGCGACTATACCTGAAATTTGCAGCGACCGCCGTCGTGTAGACCCTAAGGGAATATTGATTGCAGATACTGTATTCGTGCCTCTCGAAGACGGTGATAGAACCGAGGCACTTGTTAAGCTAGGGAAAACGGTAATCACCGTCGATTTGAATCCGCTTTCACGGACAGCTCAGATGTCAACGATAACAATCGTTGATAATGTTGTCCGAGCTATGCCTCTTCTCGTGAAAGCTGTAAAACTACTTGAAAATGAGCCAGAGCAGACCCTACAAAAAATCGTAAGGACGTTTAATAACAGACAAAACCTGCGTGAGGCTATCGAATTAATAAATACCCGTTTGATACGACTCGCAGAACAACAAAGCGACACAGATGAAGGAGGAGATTAGGAATAGTGTTTCAGCGAATAGTCGTTTTTGGAGCTGGCGCGATAGGATCCGCTTATGGTGCCCTTCTGTCACGAGATAATGATGTATTACTTATAGGGCGTAAAGCACATGTAGAAACCATCAACACGAGGGGTCTAGTAGTTGAGGGAGACTATGCTGGCACTTATTCTCCATCTGCGACTGACAATCTAGAAGAAATACTTCCAGAGACACTCCTCATAGTGACCACAAAGGCGTATG
>JABXGV010000149.1 GCA_016550485.1 archaeon | reverse complement strand
GTAATAACGCAATAAAAGCGACCGCTAGGATCCCACCAACGATGAGGTTTTTTAAGAAGACGTCTCCGAAGGTTCCGAATACCAGAATGGAAAACACAACTACGATGAGTGTAAGACAGGCAAAGTCAAGGACTCGAGCAAGGAGTACCGAAGAAAGTCCAGCAGTAAAACGAGTGCCTCGTTTTTCTCGAAGCCAATAGGGCGTCGCGATGTCACCAGCACGGAGCGGGACCACATAGGTAAGGAAGATGCCACCCACGATTATAGGGAAGAGGCTAGCAGGGTTGCCGCCTGTTTTAAAGGGTCTGAGGAGCTGCCACCAGCGCACCGCTCTCAAGATATAAGCTACCCCGAAGAGTCCAAAGGCGGGTAACAGCCAGAAGAGGTTAACAGTCAGCAAAACATCGAGGATAGCAATGAGTCCTCCTTCTGGTAGCAACGCGATGTGTAGCCAAATAATAATGAGAATTAGGCTGATGACCGCGATGATGTAATAGGTCCGTGACCGCATGTGAGTCCCTCAGTACAACTTAGGTGAAGGCAATTCTGCTATACGCTAGGCTAAAAATCCTCGCTATGTTCTTGCTCCCTTAGTGGAGCAACTGGCAAGGCTTTTAAGCAGTCAGACGCGTTTTGCTTCTTGCAATGCCGCCCCGTTATGCTGTTATCCCAGCGGCTGGTGCAGGGAAACGCATCAAGCCCTACTCGGAGAGAGTGCCCAAACCGATGATCCAGGTGCTGGGGCGGCCGATTCTTGCCTATGTTCTAGATCGTTGCAAAGAAGCAGGGCTAGAGAAAGTAATTATCATCGTGAACCCTACATCGAACGTTGTGAGTGACTACTTCGGTGATGGCTCCGAGTTTGGGCTTTCCATCGAGTATGTAGGGCAACCACATCCTGAGGGTATTGGACATGCGGTGGGATTAACCGAGGGGATTGTGAAGCCCCCCTTCGCGGTCTATCTGGGAGATGAACTCTACTTGGGTTCGAATCACATTGGCTTTATACAGGGTTTTGACGAAACTGGCTGTAACGCGTCTATTGGCCTAATGTATGTGGATAAGGAGGAGCTAATCCGCCGCAACTATTCGGTAGACATCGATTTGGATACACATCGTATCCGTTACCTTGTCGAGAAACCCACTATCATAACCAACAGGATTCTCGGGTGTGGCTCCTACATCTTTGACGAGACGGTCTTTGATGCGATTCGCCAAACACCCAAATCTGCCAAGAAGGAAATCGAAATCACTGACACACTAAATACCCTCACTAAAATGGGACACACGGTTCATGGGTTTTTCCTCGGAGGCACCTATCTGAATGTCACCTACCCTGAGGATATTGAATTCGCTGAGCAGATGCTCCGCTACCGTGATAAACGCTAGCTGTTTCTCCTCGGCTACTTGAAGAGGCGTAGGAGTGGCCCGATCAATATTCTTCCTGGTGTGCCAAGAATTACTTGAATCATCTTGAGCCCATTCCTAAACGCCTTCTTCCGTGAGGTCGTAATCTTCGCTGTACCTACCCGGGCCAAGTAGTGAACGGGAATTTCCTTCATACGACCGCCTCTACGTAGTACCCGCACAATCATTTCAGGTGAGAGGGCGGCTCCATCAGCTTCTAGCTCAGGAAGGACGGCTTTGAGCATGGGGCGCCGAATCACTCTCAGTGTACACCCAACATCAGTCAGAGGAGGATATCCATGAAGAAGCCCGAGGAGTTTCGCCACAGCCATGTTCCCCACAACGAGGAAGAGCCCCATATTCGCGCCCTCACCAAGATACGGGGTTGCAGTGCGTGTACCTACCACGAAATGGCGTCCCCGACAATGTTTAAGCAGCTTCGGCACATCTTCGCCTTTGAAGGAAGCGTCTGCCTCGGTGATTATTATGAAGTGGTTTCGCCTTTCTAAGGCTTCTCGGAGTCCCCTACGGATTGCCGCTCCATAGCCCTGAATTGGCTCGTGGACTACTTGGGCTCCTGCTTTCCGGGCAATCTTTGCGGTGCTATCAGTCGAATTATTGTCTACAACTATCAGCTCATCAACTTCAGGGACCAAGAAATCCTTGACCGTTCCGCCAATGGCGTCTGCTTCGTTGTATGCCGGGATGACCACACAAACACGTTTACCCTCAAACAAATAATCCACCACACAGTGTGAACTGCTTTTCTGAGATTGAAGGTAAAAAGCGTTGCCTTTGAAGTGGTTTATTCCGCATCACAGGAGGGCTCAGTTTCTCTGCCTTGGCCGTGTATCTTGAATGGCTTTGCTGGAGTTATTTCTCCTTCTTTTACTGCCTCAATTATGAGTTCTGAAATGCGCTTGAAGAGTTGGGTGATGTTTTCTCCAGTTAATGATGACACAGTGATGTATTCACTGATTTTGTATTTTTCGCAGAGCTTCTGAACTTCCTCTTCTGAAGGGCCTCCGCAATCAAGATCGGATTTAGAACCGACAAGAATTATCGGGATATTCTTTTCCTCGGGTATTATTAAATCAAGCCATCCAGTGAGGCATCGAAAGGTGGAGTAGCGGCTCAGGTCGAAAACAACAATGGCTGCGTGAGCACCGAGGCAAAAGACTGGAATAAAATCTCGGAACTGCATTTCGCCGCCGAAATCCCATAGACTAAGCCCGATCCTTTGTTTCCCTAGTTCGACCTCTTGATAGGCGAATTCTGAGCCAACCGTCATCGGCGGCTCATTGTGGACACCACTCAGGTAATGGTTGACGATGGATGTTTTTCCCACTCCACCTTCGCCTGCGAGAACGAGTTTGAAAATAGGGGTTCCTTCAGATACTCCGATAGCCCGGTTTCTCAGATGTTCTTTCGGTGTACAATCATCTTTAGGTACCAATACTTACACCAGAGCTGATACTACCCCAGGGGCGAGGTGGCCACTATACCTACCC
>JABXGV010000148.1 GCA_016550485.1 archaeon | reverse complement strand
TCTCCAAAGGAGATCTCATCACTGTAATTAGTCCAAAAGGGCATATCGTGGGTAGTGGGATTGCCTGTGATGATAGTTCCAGAATCGCCCATAGAAAACACGGACAGGTTGTGAAAATCCTTGACTCTTATTATAACGTGCCAAGTATCTCGGATCTCGCAGCCTACAAGGACGGGTTCTTCTACTCTCAATCCCTTCCTGCAATGCTTGTGGCCCCAATCCTCGATCCACAACAAGGCGAAACCATCATCGACTTTTGTGCCGCACCGGGCGGAAAAAGCACACATATTGCCCAACTTGTCAAAAATCAATGTCGCCTGATCGCCGTCGATCGCTCCGAGCGACGAATAAACCACTTACTCTCTGAAGCGAACCGACTCGGGATAAGTTGCCTAGCTCCCTTCGTTGGGAGAGCCAAGGAGTTTGTGGCTCAAAATCCCACGCTTAAAGCAGACCGTGTTCTTGTTGATCCCCCTTGCACCGCTCTTGGGGTTCGACCCCAACTGTATGCTGAAACCACCCTTATACAAATACAAAGCACAGCGTCTTATCAGCGCATGATCTTAGATTCCGCTGTGTCAGCCCTCCGCCCTGGTGGCTACTTAGTGTATTCAACTTGCACACTCACCATTGAAGAAAACGAGCATAACATCCAATACCTCACCGACACCTATAGTCTAACGCTTGAACCCCAAACACCCTTTCTTGGCTCAAAAGGGCTAGCAGGAGACTCTGCAGTAAAAAATGGTGTCCAACGATTTTATCCGGACCAGCACGGATTCCCAGGATATTTTATCGCAAAACTTCGAAAACCAGAAACTAAGGTTTAAGGCTACCAGCCCTCTTTCCCAATTAATGGTACAAACGCCACCGACATTTCGCGACGAGTTTTGATCTTCTCCTTTTCCGTCTTAGAGACCAGGGTTAACTCCTGCCAAAATTGCTGTTTCCCTACGGGAATGAGTAATTTTCCACCCGGTTTCAATTGATCAATTAAGGGTTGAGGGATATGTGGTGCCGCTGCAGCTACCATGATGCGGTCAAAGGGGGCTTCACTTGGTAACCCGAGCGTTCCGTCTGCCTCGATTACGGTCACTCGGTCACTATATCCAGCTTTCTCCAGATTTTCCTTAGCGAACTCAACCAGCGAAGGTTTTCGTTCAACTGTGAAAACATGACCAGATGGGGGGTGTTCCGTGGGGGAGACGACTTCAGCCACTAATGCTGCGTGATACCCAGACCCGCCCCCAATCTCTAATACCTTCAAGCCTTCTTTCAGATCTAGCAATTCAAGGTAGATTAAACACATATGAATAGCAGATATGGTCTGCCCCTCGCCAATGGGTAATGGTGTATCAATATATGCATCTCGAACAAGATGGTTAGGCAAAAATAGTTCTCGAGGGACCATTCGATATGCGCGTATCGTCTCAGCCTTTTTCACTGTACGTGAAGCGGTTAATCGTCTAAGAGTTCTCTCTTTTTGATCGAGATTTGCCTTCACGTTATCTGGAGACGTGTAATCACCCACATATCATACCCGTTATTTGAAACTATTTGTACCCGCCCTACTAAATAATCCCCTATGGTTCTTACCGAAGCGAACCGATTCACATTTACAGCTACCGGCCATCCCAACATCCAAGCTACTCATAAATCCACATTTGAAGTGACAATGGCGCCGGACCTTTCTTTGCAAGGGGACTGTATCATCGGTGTCAATGCTTCGCACAGTGCACAGCAAATTAACTCACTCCTCGGAGATGCACTACGACACCCTAAATCCCATCTTCTCACTTATCTCTCAAACGGACCAATAACTGAGTGTATCCAAGGTTATGGTTCTCCACAATTAATCTTACAATCTCCAACCTCGCTAGTGTGGCGCACAAGCGATTACGTGGACGACCGAACTATTGCTATACGTTGTAACAAAGCTGCCAGAGATCTCAATCGTCGATTAATCGAATCACTGCAACAACCTGACAGTACTCTTCAAGTGACACTGGTTCTTTTTCTTGGAACTACTTGAAGGTCGAGGACAACCTGTTCCTCATGGGGTGCAGCAGGACGAACCACCCGAACTGTAGTTATTTTAGCTTTTAATCCATACTCGGCTAGCTGTTCCAGTACCTGGGTTTCAAGGGTAGTCTGGGGTTGGGACTCTGTTGTGATACCATAGAAATGGATGACTCCTCCCCCTCGTTTCAGTGCTTTCGCCGCAGCGTCGAGAAAGGAAAATGCGTAATTGGGTAGATTCATAATTACGCGGTCGGCTTTTCCTGTTAACTGGTTGTCAATAATAGTACGGGTATCACCGACCAGTGGTGTAATTTTCCCTACCAGTCGGTTGAGTTCGAGACTTCTTCGTAAACATTGGATAGCTTGAGGATTGATGTCGATGGCATAGACATGAACATTTTGGCGCTTTGCCGCTAGGAGCGCAAAGGGGCCTACTCCAGTAAACATGTCTACAATGACTTCGCCTGGTTGTATCAAACCAGTAACACGGTTATGTTCTGTTCCTAACCGCGGGCTAAAGTACGTTCGAGTGACATCGATAGCAAGTTTAACCCCATATTCAGTATGAACTGTCACTCTTTGATCCTTCCCGGCTATCAAGCGGAGTGGGCGAAGTCGATGCACACCCTTAACGCCTCCTTCCTTAGCGTACACCGTGTGTACTCGAGAATTCACCACCATAATTGCTTCGCCGATTCGGGTAACATATGCCTTCAGGGCCTCGTGTAATTCGACAACGGCAATCTCACCAATTATATCAAAGGAGTGGGGTAGCCACTCATGTAATTCCTTGGGGAGAATGCCTTCTAACGCTGCACTAAGGTCAGATGGTTTTGTTGGTAGGGGTTCGAGATCCCTTTCGAGTTGCTTGTAAGAACCGATTTCTTGAGACACTATAGCTAGCTCTTGTGCCGTCAGCTTGCGGAGAAGGGGAAAGTAAAGGTGGGTTCCCGTTTTCGTGATAGGAAATGTTGGGTCGAAGAGGTCATGGTCAACCAAGAATTGGCGAAACTGTTCGCCGAGGGTTCGGTCAACTTGGATGCAGACTTTTTTCATGGCTTTGGCCTACTCGGTCGTCGAGGGGGGAAGCGATGTCTCATCAGAGTGGGGTTCCCGAAAAATCTTCACCCGGGTGGGGGTCAGGATGATATAGCGGTTACCTAGCTGTCCAATGTCTCCGTCTACGCTAATACAGACTGCTCGAAGCTGTTCTACGGCTCGTCTCAATTGCAGCTGTGATTCTGTGCCCTGCTGAACGAGGGGGGAAACATCCATGACCACCATGTTCCCTTTCCTAACTTCCTCAGAAATGGGAGTAACATCCATTAAACCTGTAAGCTCCATAAATCGGACAAACATCGAGGCAGCTTCGATACTAGTACTAGGTGCTGCTTCTTTGGAATCAGCATGGGTGTCTTTGTCTTTCTTTTTTCGTCTAAATCGACTCAAACCGAATCATCCTCCGACAATTCTACAACTCAAGGATGAAATGAGAACTGTAAAAATCCTTCGCCCTACCCCTCCGAGAGCTCCTTAGCTAGCTTCCATACCTGGTCACCCACGTAATGGAGCGTTTCGAGGGCGCGCCCTTTTTTTGATGCCAAAATACCTTCAGGCGAAAGAAGCATGCGACCAACCGCAATAGGTACACGGTTCTTCTGATCGATGACGACAGATAAATTCCCAACTTCAAGCTGGTTGTTCACACTCACGATTCCGGGTGCCATAACATCGGCTCCATTTGCAATGTGTGGTACCGCACCCATGTCAACTACTACTTGAGGGAGTTGCACATTGTCAGCGATTAGGGCTGGTAATCCAGGGATCAACTGGGTTTGCAGGGTGAAAAGCCATAATTCGCCGTCAACAAAGTACAACTGAGATTTATCTTCCAAGATGAAACGCTCAACCGATACTTTCCTAGAAGATGAATCGCGTAGTACTCGATGGATGAGGCTGGGCTGTTCTTCGAGCTTTTCTAAAAGTTGTCGAAGCTCTTTTGTCCGAAGTTGGGTCCGGTGTTTAATACGCATAACCTTGCACCATTTCTCTAAATGAGTAGCAAACTTTTTTAAGGTCTCTTAGGCATGCCAACTGCAATTAGCAGGCAGGAGCTTGAGCTGTGTCAGAACATCGTCCTATGGATTTACTTGGTCGGTCGCTTAATTCACAAGTCCTTGTGAAACTGAAAGGTGACAGAGAACTACGTGGACGTCTCCGCGGATACGATCAGCATCTGAACCTCATCCTCGATGATGCTGAAGACCTCAGTGAACAACCCCCCCAAGAGCTGGGGACCGTGATTCTTCGTGGAGATAACGTCATCCTCCTTTCGCCTTCCGGAAAATCCCCTAATAAAAAAGCAGAGAAAAAGAACAAGTGATGAACAATGGGTAAAGGAACACCCGCCTTTGGTAAAAAGAACAAGAAGACGCACATTCGCTGTCGGCGCTGCGGACGCCGATCCTACCACGTCAGGAAGAAACGATGCGCTGCCTGTGGCTTTGGAGTCTCAAGCCGCATCCGGAAATACAGCTGGGCACGCAAAGACTACACGCGAACCCGCCTCGTCTAATCTCCTTCTGTGGGCCGGTAGATCAGCGGTAGATCGCCGTCTTTATCGGTATAATGCTGTTATACCGGTGACGAAGGCATGGCGGAGGCCCCGGGTTCAAATCCCGGCCGGTCCACCATTCTCCTCTCGGTTGTCTGTGGTGGACACAAAAACATTAATACCTACTATGTCATCCCAATGGCGCAACACTAACGAGCCCGCTTGGAGGGTTTTTGTATGTCACCGGTATTTTACTGGAAAAAATTAGATGATGGTGCTCTCCTTATCCTAGCAATGGCGATTTTCGGTGCTGTTCAAGTCTATCTCTCCTATCTCGGCGCGATGGTCTTTCTAATCATCTCCTCGCTTGTCCTTACCCTTGTTCCTCTTGGAGTAGTCCTCGTGCTCGCAACAGCAACCGCGCTACTTGCTGAATTGATGGGCTCTCGCTTTTTCCC
>JABXGV010000147.1 GCA_016550485.1 archaeon | reverse complement strand
TTTGGAGTACTCGTCTATTTTCCATCTCTTCACCGTCTTTGTGAGGGCTACAACACTGAAAACTTATAACCAGAGAAGAGCATATCCTTGTCAACAAGCAGGAGGGAGCCTGTGTGAGGCGCGTTCTCTATTACATTGCATGCGTCATTATCGCGATTGGCATCATCGTTTTCGAGGTAGGGCAGGGGATTCAGTTCGGTTATCTACCCGACTTCATTCCCTTTGTGCCAAACAAGATTGGGTTAGTCATAATTGGGGTTGTATTTATGATCATTGGTGGGTGTTTTATGGGACTCGCCTATTACCTCCAGTCACGAGAGCGGAGCTAGACCGATATTAGTCAGAGTATGGATTATTTGTCTCAGTACTAAGTTCCCAGGGTTTTAACCGGGGAATCCATCGGGGAACATGGGCTTTGTAGCGGAGGTATTCGTCGCCAAAGCGTTCAACGAGGGCGGGTTCCTCGGTTCTGATGAAGTGGACGTGGTTGGCAACCCAGAAGAAGAGGACCCATAAGAAGAGAGGAATGGACCCGAAGAGGAGGGCTTCCCCAAGCAGGACGAGCAGTACACCAAGGATCATGGGGTTCCGGACATGGCGGTAGACCCCAACGACCACGAAGTGCTTGGGTGGGTCCCAGGGGGAGAGGGTGCCTTGGCCCACGGAGGCGAAGAGCTGGTTCGTCTTGTACACTAAGAGTAGGCCTACCACAAGGCAGGGAACTCCTGAAATGAGTGACAAAAGGCTGAGGGGATATAGGATAAGCCAAGGGAGACCACTTGCCCAAGTGAGGATTAGTATAATCGCGGGAACGACTAGGGTCACCATGATGGGGAGGGAGAGTATGGCTTTGAGGTGGCTGAGGCGGGACATCGTGGCGGTTATGGATATGTGGCAAAGTTAAAAGCAGTTGTGTAATCATTGTTTTTGTCTTATGCTAGCAAGTGGAGTGTTGTTCCTTGGAAATCCCGAATTTTGACATTGAAAAAGCCAAGCAGTATGTCTGGAACTATCAGGTGCCCTTCGTCCAGGAGTTTGCCCAGCTCCTCTACCTGAGAGATGTTAATGGCATGTCCATCTCGGACCCGAAGTTTCTGGCGCACCAGGAGAAGCTCATCCCCCAGCTTTCCTATGCCCTAGACACTTGGTTGGAGCTGAACAGTCACCGCATCTTTGTCCTGAGCGAGTCCCTATCCTACTTTGCGTATCTAGGCCTGAATGGGACGGTGATTCCCCAGATTGATGATAACATCGACGAAGCCTTTGAGAAGCTGCCCCGGGATGAGCACGGGTTTACCTCCAGTGGCGGCAAGAAAATGAAGTGCGCGAACACGATTTTCCTAGCTGCCGCCCTGAAGCTGGGATTTGCCAAACATCCCGAGATGGAGGAGGCGTGTATGGAGTGGCTCGAACACATCGAGAACAATGAGGGGTTATGCCAAATCCGGACTGACGGGAGCCAATGCGCCTACGTCCTCGTCAAGACTCTGAATCTCTTGAACCTGTTCCCCCAGAAGTGGCGGACGAAACGTTACAAGCGGGTCCTCCAGAACATCCAAGAGTATTTACTCTCGTACGATATCTCCCAGGCGGATTTCCCGCGGAAAGCGTCCAAGCCGAATGAGAACTGGATGCGCTTCGGCTTCTTCCGGGCCTTCCAGGCCAGCATCTTCGAGGCCGCCGAAGCCCTCGCCGTGAGCGGCGTGAAGGACCACCGGGAACTCCGCGAAACCCTCCAAGTCATCGGTGACCTGTGTGTGGATGGCGTCACTTGGAAAGCCACCTACGACCGGAAATCCTGGCCGTTGAAAATGGAGATTCTCAAGAAAGTAGACACGAAGGGCAGTCCCTGGCTGACCCTCCGCGGGATTCGCACCGCGCAAGCGCTCGCGAAGTAGTCGGGTATGCGTGGAAGGCGGATTCCATGGAAATACCCGGCTTTGACCCTGCTAGAGCAAAGGCGTTCGTCTTAGAATATCCGGACCCCAAGGTCCGAGACTTTGTCACCTTGCTCTATCTCCGAGATATCGAAGGCCTCGATATCGCTGATTCCGTCTTTCTTGCGCAACAAGAGAAACTGTTGCCTCATCTGGAAGGAACGTGGCGCTGGCTCGCCCAGAATAGCCGCCGGATTTACGCGTTGGGCGAAGCCGTGGCGTTTTTCGGGTACCTAGGTCTCAACGGTACCTTGATCCCACAACTGGTTGAGACCATCGATTTCACTTTCCGGGCGCTCCCCCAGGACGACGGGGTGTTCAACGCGTCGGGGGGCAGAAAACCGAAATGTGCCAACACCGCCTTCCTGAACGGCGTCCTCGCGCTGGGATTTACGGAGCACCCGGCAGTGAAGACCGCATGCTTCGACTATCTGAGCTTCATTGAGGGGGCGGAGGGTGAATGCCCCGTGCGCACCGACGAAACCCCCTGCGCCTATGTGATGGTGAAAACCCTGCACTGGCTGAACAAGTTCCCCACCAATTGGCGGACCAGCCAGTACCAGCGAGTTCTAGAGAACGTGCAGAACTTCCTCCTCTTCTACAACCTGTCCGAGGCGGATTTCCCCCGCAGCCGCCCCCGTCCCAACACGAACTGGTTCAAGTTCGGCTATTTCCGCTCCTTCCAAGCCAGCATCTTCGAGGCCGCCGAAGCCCTCGCCGTGAGCGGCGTGAAACGCCATCCCGAACTCAGCAAAACGCTACGGGTGATTGGGGACCGCTGCGTGGATGGAGTGACTTGGAAGCCGCAGTACATCCGGAAGGTGTGGCCCCTCCAGCTCGAAACCCGCCAACGTGGGAAGGGCACTGGCAGTCCCTGGCTGACCCTCCGCGGGCTCCGCATCACCAAGGGCTAATTCAGCGGGTAATCGACACAGTTTTCAACCCTTGTTTCTCCTCTGTCTTTAGAAGACGCCCATGCACTGTGGTGAAGTCTATGTCAGAGAAGAGGTATGGAAAGATCAAGAGTGAAATTGCCAAGTCCTTAGCAAGGCAGTTCAAGGGGACATGGGATATGCTCCGCCAGGCCATTGACAAGGTGCCCAGTGAGTGCTGGACGCGGGGGAAGGAGAACTGGTGTTATTCACTTCGAGTGTACCATGTGATCGAGACCGCGGCCTTTTATTCACGGGAGACACCGGAAGGGATGAAGTGGGGCACACGCCTGGGTACAGAGGATTGGTGGGAGAAGATGACAGCCCAGGAAGCAGCCGAGTTGCTCACAAAGGAGGATATGACCGCATACCTTAAGGAGATGGAAGTGCACGTCGAAACAGCTCTGGCTGCCTACACTGACGCGAGCCTACTCGAGCAGGACGGGTTTCACTGGTTCGCATCTATCCTAGAAAAGTACCAATATCTGCTCCGGCACAACAGTTACCACATCGGGGAACTCGCCCTCGCCCTCCGCGAGTGGGACTGTGAGCGCATCAAATGGACCTAGCTTAGGTCGTATCAACGCTGGGTGAGAGAAGCTAGGAGAGGGCAGCCTTGCCAGGGCCTTTCCTTCGACGCCAATAGTAGAGGATGAGCACCACGGTGATGAATATGGCGATACAGACACCGCCGGCAACGAGTAGGATTAGTCCTGGTGGGAGGGTGTCTGGTGGCGTGGCGCCCCAACCTACTGTAACGGTGAATAGGGCACTAAGGGCGTTTCCGTAGGGATCGCTCACTGTGACATTCAGGCCGTAGCTGCCTAGGTTGAGCGTATCACCACTGGTCAGCCGACCAGTGCTGCTGATGCTGAAGTGGAGCGTATCATTAATGGTCCAAAGGGCAATGCCGGATAAGTCATAAGCTTGGAGTTGGTAGTCTAACGCGGTTCCGTAGTCTAGTACTTGGTCAGTGGGGGTGCCCACCCAGCTAGGGGGTGTCGTATCTTGGACGGTGATGGTGATTGTTGCGGTGCAATAGTTCGAATAGGGGTCATAGGCGCGTATTTCTAGGGGATAGCGACCGACGGGGAGTACGGTGACGAAAGTAATTTCCCCAAGGGTATTGATGGTGAACCTGCTGTCGTTCACCGAGTAGCCGAGAATTCCTAGAATCGAGGTAGCCTCGACGCTATGGTGGAGCGCTGCGCCTAGCTCGACCACGTGATCTGTAGGGGGGGATATCCAGTGCACACCGGTCACAGTGAAAAGTCCATCTGAGGTATCGCTACTGGTAAACATGTCGTCCGTGACGTTGACCCGGACGTAAAAACTGATACCGGGTGGGAACCCTGAAGTCGGATGTTGCGGGTCCCAGACAGCGAACTGTTGCGTTGTGCTACTCACAATCTCCTTCCAGGTTGTGCCCGAGTCATTACTCACCTCGACGGAGAAGTGGAGGGTCTCCTCAAGGTTGGGGTCACTGGCTGTCCACGTGATCGTGATGGGATCACAGCCAAAGCCTTCTCCTCCATTAGGCGAGGTCACCGTGACGGTGGGGGGAAAGAAGTTGACAACCGTCACGTTTGGAATGAAGAAGGTCGAGAAGAGGGGGTCTTCGTCGAGACTTGTTCCTGTAATCACTTGAACTCGGATATCGTATTGACCATTCCTTCCTGTATCCTGGGTGTCGATTTCTGCCCACAATCCACCTTGAGCGGTACTGGTCAGGCTTATCGCATGCACATAGCAGCGCCACCCCATAGGTTGGGCGCCGCTGTACCAGTCGAGGCCAATGGTATAGTTACCAGTCACTGGGGCAATGAAGGTACCAATCTCAGGATTGGCGCTTGAAACGCTTTGTGCCCCTGTCAAGCTGTTAGCGTAAGTGTGCGCCACACCGGGGGCCCATACGAGGATGTCGATGTCGTCGGTGCTTTGGTGGGACAAAGAGCTGCCTTCACCTGCTGTCCAGGTGCCACACTCTAGCTCAATATAGACCTCATCGCCTTCGCGGAGGTCCACGTAGTCGTAGGCTTCCAGAGGATTCAAGTCAGGGTTCCAGCCGCCCACAAAGCCGCTGGTGATAGTGCCGTAGTGTTCTTGTTCTAGAGGGTCGAACAATTCAATGATGGTCTGCCGAATCTGGAGTGTGGGAAATCCCGCTACGCTTAGAGGTTCCCAGCTGGCGTTCAAGGTTACGTGCGGCCCAATCCACACGCTGTCCTCGGTGACCGCTGCATTCCCGTGGCTGGAAGCGTTAACCTGAGCGGTGGGACCCGGAAGACTTTGACCGCTGAGTTGCGTGGCATTATTGACGGGGCTGACACTAATGGTGAAGTTCTCTGGAATGTAGGTGCCACCATACCCCGAGACGTGTAAGCAAATCATCAAATAGCCACGGAGGCCCGCAGAGCTTGTCGGGTACTGAGCCCAAGCATCATTGAAATCAGTGAGGAGGACATTCTGCTGACTCCACGAAGGAGTTCCATTCCATCGTCCACCCGCCTGATAGTCCGTGACCGACTGGACACCTCCACCCTGATACGCTCTGTTACCGTACCCTGTCATAAGACTATAGACATCAATACAGGTGTTAGGGTCATCCCATGTGACATTTATCATCACCCAACTAGTAGTGAATCGAGGGGTAGAGGCCTCGCGGTCGTCAGTGATGTTCACACAGTAAAAGCGCCATTCACCCGAAGCCTGGCTGCCATCCCAGTTGAGGGCACCAGTAATAGCGCCGTTATCGTAGGGATGTCCGTCTGTATTACCCCACGTAAGGCTATCGCCAGGATCTACATCCCCGTCCACACGGACCGTCACTGGATAGTAGCGGCTCACGGTGCCTTTCGTAGCCTTGAGAAATCCCTCGTAAATACCGGGCATTATAGTCGCAGGGATGGTAACAGTCACGTTCCACGCTGCAGGGTAAACGTAAGGTGGTGCAGGTGCTTCGAGGGAGCTGTACTGGTAGAAGGTGAACCAGTTCCAGTCGACGCGTTTGTAGAGGCGGATAGTGACGGTGACTTGGAGGCTAGCCCAGAGGCCAAGTTCGTGACCAACATCATGATAGTAGATCGTAGCGTTATGGTTGCCATACCAGTGCGCACCCGGGTTCCCTACATGAATCTGGTGGACATTCGTGGCAGAGGCACCCCACATCACAAGCCGGACTTCACCGTGTGAGCCAGACCCCTGAAGGTCGATGGCATCGTTATTATTGGTGTCATTCCAGTCGTGGAGATAGACGGAGTTGGCATGGCCGCTGAAATCGTAGAGGGTTTCGAAGGAACCTTGGGAGTAGGCGAGATGGATAACCGCGTAGTCTGCATCGTTCATGAACTGATTCATGAAACTCGTATCGAAGTGCCCATCAGCGAAAAGCGGATAGGTAGTATCTACACTGGTGGAGAGGAAAATCTGGGTGCTCTCGTTTAGCAGCTCAAACCACACTGCATCCAGTGAATCGACGGCAAGGGAGCCAGGCGTTGCAGCAGTGACATTGATCCATCTAGACTGTCCGGGCATCATCGAATGTGTGGTAAATCCTGCGTCAAACCAGGCTCGGTTCGCCCCCACAGAGGCCCCCGGATGATACAAGGAATCCTCTTGGTATGGAAGCCCAAGTAGGTCACCATAGAACATGCTCATGTACCAACTACGCCACCACGTGCTTGGATGCACATCCCCATAGTGAGCGAAGGTGTAATCGCTTCTGAGTGAGAGGAGATAGTCACTGGCTCCGTCAGTAGTATCATTGCCCAAGGCGATGCAAACGGCCCGGAATGCGTTGACTCGACCCGCACCTTGGCGGAGTGCGGGTTGTTGGAGGTCGTTAGCGCCTGCTTTGATGATGGATTTCACCACACCTTGGCTTTCTCCAGAGGGAGGCGTTGCGGGGTAGGCAAGGGCCTGAAACACCAGAGCTGCAACACCCGCTGCAATGGGTGCGGCTTGACTGGTACCACCGAACACCGTCCACGTGTTATTGCCGTTTCCAGCAGCAAAGTGCAGCGCAGTGATATCGAAGGCGTAGGCACCGGGGGCGACAACATCCGGCTTTGGTAGGCTGGTGGGTGTGGGTCCATTACTGGAGAAATCAGCGATTTGGTCGTAGGGTTGGTGACCAAGGGAACTATCATTGTTATAGATTGGCTGGGCATAATGGCTGGTAGTGCTGGCGCCTACAATCAGGCTGGTCACCGAGTTAGGGGATCCCTGGGTTCCATAGCCAGGACCTGCGTTGCCCGCGGACACCACAAAGAGGGGTGCGGGCATTATTTGTCCAGCGATAGTATGTGTGGTATCAGGGCCACCAGGGGAGTCAATCCAAGTCCAGCCGGTGGCATTCTCGTAAACGTATGTGATTCCACCAGTACTGAGGAAGTCCATGGTGTAACTGAACCAATCGCAGCCCCAGATGTAGTCGTAGGGGGTAGTGAAGAACTGGTCAGGCCATCCCCAAGAATTACTCAGGATGTGGGCCTGGTTGCTGAAGTCCCAGCCGCTGAAATAGCCGCAATGATCCCACTCTGACCACAGGTGGTAGTCATAGGTAGTGGGGCGGTATCCCGCGCCCCAGAACCACGCGTTGATGATGTCACCGTAGGTGAGGATTTTCAGGGCCATGACTTTAGCAGAGGGAGCCACACCAGGTAGTGTCTGTAGTGTACTGTTGCCATAGACGTCGAAAGGTTGGACGCCGCGTCCGGCGGCAGAGCCTGCGGTGCTCGTACCATGACCGTCATGGTCGTACATAAGGGCAACCCCACGTCCCACTGCATCAATGCCACAGACTAGGTCTCCACTGGTGATGTTAAACAAGTCGAAGGTGTTGGCGAGGCAGCCCATACTGAAATCGTTGTACCCATCGCCGTCTAGGTCATCGGCGAGGAGTTCTGTTCCATCACCCCAGCGGTGGCGGGCGTTATTCGAAAAATCCCAATCCGCTACGATAGAAGTCGGGATGCTGTTGTAATCCGCGGTGAGGGCCCAACTGGTTTCCCAGTCAACATAGAGGCTATCGTAGACGGCGGAGGTCGTTTCGTCGGCAAGGAGAAAGATGAAGAGCTGGGTGATGTCACCTTGTTGGACGTGCATCCCGACCTTGTAGAGCCCTGATTGGCTGGTGATGCCACTGACCGTGGTATTTTCAGTGTAGACGCCATAGTCACTATTGGACATGTAGATTGTGTGGTTTTCACCGTGCCACATGGCAAAGTCGAGGCCTTCGGTCAGGAGCCAGCTGCCCACCGCGGGGAGGGTGTAGTTGGTGATAGCAAGACCTGTGCCACCGGGGTCAAAACTGGTGGGGAAGCCAGAGCTGTTGACGTGGTAGGCGGTTGCGAGGTCTGTCACTCCGAAGTCAGTGCCCGTGTCGCATATACCGATGACCACATCCGTTCCGTTAATCTCAGGAAAGCTAGCTTGGACTTTCTGGTTTTCAATGATGCGCTGAACCTGATATTGGTCGGTGACCGGTAGAGGGCTAGGAGTACTCGTCTGGGAGGGGATGTGTTCATCGCCTAGAATGTACCCTACCTGATCCATCGCATTAAGTATGAGGAGATCCCGCCGCGTTGGAATGAAGCCTTGGATGAGGAGCCCAGAGTCGTAGCGAAAGACCTGACGGATGGTCATGTGGTTGGCCAGCTCATCAATGTCGGTGTGCGCTAGGGCAGTGAGAAGTACTGCAACTTCGCGGTCTCGATGCCGGAGGGAATCGGGGATACGTCCGGTGTTCAGCCATCCCCGCAGATTGGCATGGATCTTCGCCAAAGGATCTGAACGGCTCCCTGGTTCCTGTGTAGGGGATTCTCGAACATCGGGTGAAGGGGATGATTGCCATGATGTGAAATTGGCGCGGTCGGGGTTGTGAGGTGCAAGGTGTAACGTGGGTGTGCCAGCCAATATGGCGCATACAAGAATTACCGCTACAGCCAGTGAACCTCCTCTTATCCTAGCTCGTGCATGTGTCCTTCCCATTGGGGTAGCCCTCCTATCTTGTGCTCAGGATGGTTCACGGATGGATTCACAGTGGACCTGAGGAAGTCGATGATATAAGAGTCGTAGAAGACCCCAAGAGGACCGTGGTTACCTGTTAGACCCTGAGAGGCAGGTAACATATATCAATTGGGATCATAATTACAAACAGTACTGCTCCGTCACTTCTGGTATCCGAGGCCTTCCCAAAGCTGATGTATCTTTCCGCCGGATTCTATTTAAATCTGTAGGGTTGGGTCTGACCATGAGCAACGCGGTATCGACGCTAGCTTTACAATCTGAGACGGAGCTGTTATCCATCGCGAGGGCTAGACACTCGTAACACTGCCTTGAAGGCGAGTCACAATGAAGTTTGGAATATCGATCATCAACTTTGCCAGCTATGGGAATCCAAAGCATTTTATAGAAATTGCCTGTGAAGCCGAGAAAGCGGGCTGGGACGGCTTCTTTCCGTGGGACCACATGCTATTATTCTACCCCGACCCTGTCCTGCCGGTTCTTGATCCGTGGATTGGCTTGACGGCCGTGGCGGCTCGGACTCAGCGGATTCGGCTGGGACCGATGATTACTCCATTGCCCCGTCGCCGTCCGTGGAAAGTCGCTCGCGAGACGGTCTCGCTTGACCACGTCTCCAACGGGCGGCTCATCCTGGGTGTGGGGCTGGGGAATCCTCCTGACGCCGATTTCGGGGTGTTCGGTGAGGACACCGGTTGGAAGGTGCGCGCCGAGAAACTGGACGAGTCCCTCGAGATTCTGATGGGCTTGTGGAGCGGTAAGCCCTTCCGTCACCAAGGCAAGCACTATCATCTCGATGAAGTGACTTTCCTTCCCACGCCGGTGCAGCAACCGCGCATTCCGATTTGGGGGGCTGGAGCCTGGCCACGTAAAGGGGCATTCCGGCGAGCAGCCCGGCTCGACGGGATTGTCCCGATGCTCTGGAAGTCTTGGGATCCAGTACAGCCCAAGCAGTTCAAACACATCCGCGCCTATATCCAACGCTACCGGAAAGACCTCACAGACTTTGATGTCGTGGGGAGTGGGGAAGTGGTCGGGACAGAAAACGATGTGGAAATCCTGAACGCCTACGCAGATGCAGGATGTACTTGGTGGCTTGATATTATTAGTGACCGGCGTGGCAGCTATGAAGAGATGCGGGAGCTAGTTAGTAAAGGACCTCCAAAGTTATGAATTAGGGCTAATGCCTAGAAGTTTAGTGGGTTGTAGAGGTATTGAGCTGGAAACCAGTTGGCTAGCGTGGTTCTTGCTGACTTTGTGAGTTTTGTAACCCACCCCAAATACTCTAGGGCTTCTAGTGAGTGGGTGCCGTAGAGGAGCGCGCTGAGCCCTTCGATGGTCAGCTGGGCGTCGGGAGCTTTTCTGGACCCGTTGACCTTGAGCCGTTGGTCCTTAGCTTGGAGACCGACGATACCATCATTCCATTTACAGTGGGGGTCTGAAACTCCGAGGGTAACCTTGCCGGAGCCAGTGACGGGAAGATACGTGAGGGCTGCTTCAGCGTCGATGATGCGGACCATCCAGGGGTTCCAGCTCTTGAGTTCGACGTTGTTGGGGAGGTCGATGAACCAGGGCTGGAAGTCGGTGCCGTAGGGGATGCGCAGGGTGATTTCGGTGACCTGGTCTTGGTGTTTGCTGAAGTAGTTGAAGAGGGCGGCTTGGGCGGCGAGGCTGCGCCAGTGCATTTCGATGACGAGCATCTTGCCGGGTTCCTCGAAGTGCATGTAGCCCTTGATGCGGTACCGGGCCAGGGCCTCGACCTGCCCGTTGTGTTTGACCAGGACCATGAGGCAGTTCTTGTTGCGGCGGGTCCATTCCACATCGGAAAACTTAGGGCGAATAGCAAAGCCGTTGAATTGGGAAGTGGCATGGTCGAGAACAAAGTCAACGTATGCGTCTTTAACCTCGCTTGCTTTGTGGCGCTCGAAGGTCCAGCCGCTGCCTAGTTGTTTGTCGGTGGGGCTGCGGAGCGCTTGGAGAGGCGCTTTGAGGGTGAGCCGGGAGTTGGCGGGGACATAGCCGAATTTGGCGTAGAAGCTTTCCCGGAAGGGCTCCAGCATTGTTACGGATAAACCCTGTTTCCGCATTTCCGTGAAGACATGCAGCATGATGGACCGGACATAGCCTTTCCTGCGGGCTTCGGGGTAGGAGGCGACCATGCTGATGCCGCCCATGCCTTTTCTAACCCCGCGAATCCATTGATGCAGGTTCAGGACTGACGTCGTAGTGACCAGCTGTCCCTTCTCAAAGACCCCGTAGGTCTCATCGGGGATCATGAAGTCGAGTTCAGCCTCGGGAGGGTCTTGGTCGGACCAGAAGCCGTAGGCGTACTGATGAAGCCGCTGGACGAGTGGGCGTTCCTCCTTGGTGATAGTACGGATTTCCATGACGCACACCAGAGACTACACACTGCCTAGCGCAGGTATTAAAATTCCACGATACGGGGCAGCTCCTTGGCCTTTGCCACCGCGTTGCGGGCTTCCTTGGGGAGGGGGGCAATCCCGTCAAAGCCGGTGCGTTCCACGAAGGCTTGGAGCATGGCGCGGAGCTCCTCGGGGTCCCATTGGGCGAGTTTGTCGAGGGTATCCACTCCCGCGTCGTAGTAGAGGCGGGCCCGGATCCCCTTGAGCCCCTCGATGCGGGCGAGGTCGGAGAGCTTCACGAGCTCCAGGATGGCTTCTAGAGGAATGCTGGTTCTTTCGGCTAGTGCTTTTCGGGCTTGTGGGGTTTTTGCAGCAGCTCGCATCTGGTCGACATCTTTGATGCCAATAGCTGCGAGCGTTGCCGTGTGGTCGGGGTTGACGCCTCGGAATTTTCTGAGCAGAAAGGTGGTCCGGGTTCGCTTGACTCGTGCTTCTCTGAGGGCACCGGCTCGTTGTTGGAGGGTATCGTTTCCCACGTAGTGGTAGTAGTAGCGAATTGCCCAGAGGTGCATCTTGGCGGAGCCACCTTGTTCGGCTTCGAACCATTTGGTGAACGCTTCGAGATCCTCGGTGCTGGCTGCGTCTAGCTGGGTTCCTCCCCGGTGTTGCTCAAGGTAGTGCGCGAAGTCCTGTACGAACCGGATTGCTTTGGCTCGAACATGTTCTGCTCGGCCTGCCCATTTCAGGTATTGCCGAAAGCCTGCTTCATCCATGACATATACCCCATGGGAGTTTGTGGGTGGTTTTGGGGCAGTAGCGGTTTTTAAAGGCGTCGAATTTCTTTCAGGAGCGCGGCGGCTTCTTCGAGTTTCTCTTGGATGAGCTGCTTGTTTTTCTGGGTGGCTGCTGCCGTGGATTCTTCGGGGTGGGCTACCATGTACACTAGCCCGGTGATGATTTGGAGCAGGTTGCCGAGTTTGTGGGAGTACTCGTCTTTTAGTCTGTCTTTATGGATGGCGGAGATGGAGTGTTCAAAGCGAATCACCAGATTCAGCATCAGAATCACCAGCCCAATGCCCACCGAGTAGTTTATCATAATCGCAACAACGTTCGTGGATTCGTAGAGCCCGTAGCTGTATCCCTGAGTATACTGGAACACCGACAGCGCAACCAGGCAGATAAAGCTGATGAAGAGCACGTAGAACCAGCGCACTCCTTCACCCACAATCTCCTTGAATTCCCTCCGATTGGCGAGGGGAAAGAAAAACATGACAAACGCGATAATGTAGGCGCCGAATACGGAAAACATGGTGGAAAGATGGGGGCTAACGGTAAACAGAAGAACTGGTCCCACTATCATGAAAAGGGTCAGAAGGATGACCTTAGTATTTGAGAAGCCCCGAAAGTAGGAGTAAATGCCCACGAAGATGAAGAAGCTCCCCGTGGTTACGCAGAGGCCATTCCCAAGATATAGCAGGTCTGCGAGAAACTCCGAACCGGCCAGGGCGGCGAGGATGGGGAGGACTCCTGCAATCAGAGACAAGAGCCATCCAAGGCTAATCAGCTGAAATTTGAAATCCTTGGTGTTGAGGTAG
>JABXGV010000146.1 GCA_016550485.1 archaeon | reverse complement strand
TGCGATGGCATCTTCGCCGGGGAACGGCCCCTTTGGAGCCCTCCTCCTGGAGAGGAAATAGGTCATTGAGGGATCCGGTCGCCCGACGAAACAAATCTGATCCATCCTGTAGTGCTTGATGATGGAGAAGGCTAGTCTGGCTTCGGCTTCGAGGTTTTCAAAGTCAAGAATCCAATGGCTGCCTTCAACGATTTTCCAGCGGCCACTTACTCTCTTGACCTCTATTCGGTCTGGGTGAAATCCGATGCAATCTTCCTGGATTGGTCGGATGACTCTTAGTCGTCCTCTGAATGGTTTCGGTGTGGGACTCATTGTTAGTCACCAGTTATTGTCGGGTTATTCCCTTGTATTTATCTGCTTCCTTTTTCCTACAGGTCTTGGATTTGTTTTT
The DNA here is from genome assembly GCA_016550485.1 of archaeon. GTDB lineage: Archaea > Asgardarchaeota > Hermodarchaeia > Hermodarchaeales > Hermodarchaeaceae > YT-063. Next base: position 3,401 of record JABXGV010000146.1, on the reverse strand, counting down.
CAAGGTGCGTGAAGAAATCATTGAGGTCAATGTTTCCGCCGCTAATAATCACTCCGATTTTCTGCTCATCTAAAGGTAGCCCTCCATAGAGGAGTCCAGCCATGGATACAGCGCCGGAGGGCTCTACGACGAGCTTCATGCGCTCCCAGAGAATCCGCATCGCCACAAGAATCTGTTTCTCGGATACGGTGATGATATCATCTACTTTTTCGCGAATGATTTTGAAGGTGTTGCTTCCCAGTGAGGTGCGTAGCCCGTCAGCGATTGTCCGGGGGTTTTCTGAGGGGATGATGATTCCTTCTTTGAAGGAGCGGTAGGCGTCATCTGCATTTTTTGGTTCCACACCGATAACGTTCGCGTCTGGGCATAGTCCCTTGGTTGCAATCGCTGTGCCGCTGAGTAACCCGCCTCCTCCAACTGGTGCAAATATCCAATCTAGGGGGCCGACCTCTTTTATCAGCTCGTAGGCTGCGGTACCTGCGCCGTAGATGACGCGGAAGTCATTGTATGGGTGGATAAGGGTATAGCCGTGTTCTTCGATGAGCTCTGTTGTGCGTTTTTCACGGTCAGCCGCTGAGTTACCACACAGTACGATTGTCGCCCCATAGCCTTGGGTGGCCTGCATTTTGATTGGTGATGAATTTTCCGGCATTACGATGGTCGCTTTTACACCAAGTAGGAATGCGGCTAGGGCGACCGCTTGCGCGTGATTACCAGAGGAGTGGGCGATGACGCCTCTTCGGCGCTCCACAGGCGACAGTTGACTAATGGCGTTGTATGCACCCCGGAATTTGAAGGCTCCAACGCGCTGGAAGTTTTCGCATTTCAAGAACACCTCTCCGCCAGTTAGAGCGTTCACGGTGCGGCTGGTCATGACTGGTGTGTGGTGTGTGACCTGTCGAATCCGAGCTAGGGCAGCTTCTACTTCTGTTAACATCATGGACACAACATTCGCACAAGTATTAGGACACCAGTTTCTTAGCATTTCCTATTCACTAGTCTTCAGTGGACGGAGCTGCGCGTATATCGCCTCGACAGTGTGCCATGCACCATCAATTGCTTCTTCGTGAGTGGGAGCAACATGATTCACTGTACAAACAGGGTCTCCAGGGTCCGCATGGCTACCAGGGATTGGAATATCCACTACACCGGAAATTTGACTAAGGTCGGGAATGACACAATATTGCCGGGCGTAAACAATGATACGAGCACAGCTGGCAAGGTGAGGGGGTGCCTCGTCTGGAAGGTGCCCCTCACAGGCAGCAAGATGGAGTTTCACCTGGTTAGCTTCTGTTGTGAGTTCAATTGCTTCAAGGGTAGCTTGGAAACGAGGGTTAATCTCCATGAAGTAGGGCGTGCCATCGTGGGCGACGACAAAGTCGAACCCGTTACTCCCGATGAGCCCGAGGCTCTCGGTCATCGCCTCTGCGGCTGAGGCTAGCCCTGTGATGACTGAAGAATCTGCTTTCAGGGGGATTATGTTGCCGCAATAGGCCTTGCTACGGCCTCGCCCTAGTTGTGGAAGTCCGATTAGCTGTTCGTTGACAGAGATTGCACACGCAGAATGACCAGTTCCTAGGACGGATACACTGGCGTCTGTTCCCACTACTAGTTCCTGTACAATTACTGGAACCGCATCAAAGTCGTGGCGAATGGCATATTTCTCAGTTTCCTCTTCAGTGCGTAGGACCTGCGTGAAGAAGCCCCCGCTTCCGTGGAAGGGCTTCACAACAACCGGCAGAGCCAGCCGGGTAACCGCGTTTCTGAAGGTTTTCCTTGATTTTGCTGACTCTCCTGCTGGAAGTTCTGCGCCACATCGTCGGGCTAAATCAGCGGTTGCTTCACGGTCGCGTGCGGATTTCAAGAGTTCAGGTGTATTACCTGCTAGCGATCCAAATTCAGTGAGCGCCGCCCATTCCGCGGGGCTGTCGTCGAAGCCCCCGCTTACTAGTATGTGCCGAACTTCACCGTGGCGTAAAAGAAGCTGTTCAGCACCCTCAACGAGGGCTTGAGCAGTAGGAAGTGATGGTCGGTCTGGGCGCTCATCAGGCTGCTGATTAAGGACAGCAAGATAGTGCTCTGCCCACTGAGAAAGGTCCAAATCACCCCAATAATCAACGGCAAGAACATGGAATCCTGCCAACCTTGCCGAGCGAGCTAGAGGACGAACATTGAATCCGACGACTAGTACCTTGGATGCTTCGACCTGCCTTGAATTTGTACGAGTAGTCATCCATGGAACATCCTCCACCGTCTATTTCTACTGAAAACTAGGAAGACTCGACCTAACAACTATCTACTTGAAAGGAATTATAAGAAAAGTCTTGCCTTAACAGAGGGTTTAGGGTGATATCCTGTTCCGCAGAAAATGTTAAGAGGTTTCAGTACGGATTTTCAGTTGGAAGAAAATGGACACCAGGAGTAACGATGTCTCTAGTTAATCTTACCCCCGAGTATGTTACTATTTCGATATTTTGTAGGACCTGTCAAGCAGAGATAGAGGTAACTATACATCGACCCGTGATTGATAACGCGACAGCCTTTCCTGTTTCGCACCTCCACCTCCATGGGAATCCACCACACGGTTTAACGCTCTATATTGATCGCCATTATGGTGTGCGTGGAACTGAAGTGAGCGAAGCGGTTACGATCGAGAGGCAAAAGGAGGTCGCGCCACTTACAAGTTTGGTGTTACTCCGCGTTCCGAAGCGGTTAAAACAAACCGCGTTGGCAATGCTGAAACTGCGGCAGGGCTCCGCTGTTGAGGTCGCGAACATGACCGGCAAAGACCCTAATGTTGAGTCACAGTACCTAGGCCAGCTGTGGCGAATGGGTTATCTAACACGTATCAGAGTTCAACAGTATTACCAATACCAAATCGCTCAAGCAAATCCTTAACAACCTAAAGGCATAATAGAGAATTCACGGAGCATTAGTATATGTCTGGAGCAACAATTCATAAAGCCGTCTCGGTTCACTCCTTTAAGGGAGGAACAGGTAAATCAAATATCTCGGCCAACACTGCTTTGACCCTAGCAAAACGAGGTCAGAATGTCGTCCTGTTAGACTTTGATTTCCGTGCCCCCAGCCTGTCCAGTTTATTTCAGATGACGGAGGTCAAGCACTGGCTAAATGACTGGCTGGCGCAGAAATGCGAGATTACCGATGCATTGGTAGACCTAAGCAGTAAATATGGGACAAAAGGCCAGTTTCAGGTTGGCTTTACCAATCCCAGCGGTGAAGCAATTAATGAGATGACACAGCATGGGCTCGACGAGGCATGGCAGGCTAGGGTACTACAGTTGGTCCTAGATGCAAAGGACATGCTTTTTGAAAGGCATAACGTGAATTTCTTGATTTTTGATACCAGCCCAGGGTTCGCCCTTAGCTCGATAAACGCT
>JABXGV010000145.1 GCA_016550485.1 archaeon | reverse complement strand
GCTGGGGTTCCAGCAATCGAGTTTCTTAGTCTCGTCAAACAACTCAAACTTGCAGATTATGTTGCCATATTCTATGGAAACGGGCTACTACATGCACCTCACTCTGATACAACGCTTTCCTTGCTGGCAAAGTTGGTTTCTATACTTAATACCGAAAAACGTCGATGCACTTCACTCCCTCTAATTGCCTATAGCAATACGATCGGGTCAGTGAAGGCCTGTCAAGCAAAGGCTAATCTGCCATTTGCCACCGATTTCAGTTCTACTCCTCCTGTAGTTTGCTCTCCTCTGAAAGGCTTCTTGGAAAACGGTTTCGATGCGGTGCTCGTTGTAGGCGTGGATGCATTGAGTTTCCTCCCCGGACCTGCCGCCCAAATGCTAGAAACGCTCCCGCTAATTGCGTTGTCTTCCCTTCCTTCATTGACCACGCGTCATGCTGAAGTGGTGCTCCCAACGGCATTAACAGGTGTGGAGGCAGGTGGCACAGTGAACCGCGTGGATGGCGAGTCGCTTACGCTGAAACCATTCCATTCCCCTCCTACGGGTTTGTTGACTGAAGAGCAAATTCTTACGCAGTTGTTACAAAGAGTCACTACGTCTAGCTGAGCACAGTTTCATCTCCTTGCTTCGGTAAGATTTGAAAGGATTTTAATGGAGTTTGAGGTATCTAGCTCTAAGTGAGAAGAATGCTCCACAGTCTGTATTGGGCCGCCATGATGGTCACCGATAATATCATGTCGCTTAGGGCTGGAAAAGTAGTTTCACCAACGTTTGTAGCACAACTTCAACGTTTGGTTCCCGGCGTGAGCCTCTCTTCCCTTGATATCACTGGCTATGCGAAACTCCTTGAGGATATTAAACATCAAGTGGGCGAAAGAGAACGAACAGTAGTAAACCTAGCTGTCGCCCTGAATTATCTGAGATTCAAGCTTGAAGGGAGAGATGTACCGCTTGCAGGAAGTTACCCCAAGCAGATACAGGATGCAGTAGCCATCTTGGCCCCTGGCGCAGAAGACTTTATTGAGCTCATGTTGGAGCCATCAGAGGACAAACTGGTTATGATTGCCAGTGTTACCTATTTACATTATTTACTTGAGGGGCTGGTTTTCTCGCTACAAGAGGAACGCGTAGCCGCCTTCTCCTTGGGTTTAGAACAGGGAGTGGGGTTGTTTCTAGGCTTCCTGCAATCAATAGCCGATGAGTTTCCAGCAGACTTCGGACGAAGTAGCATCATCGAAAGTACCCGCCACCTTGTCAGAAGCGACCTGTTCAGGAAACTTCAGCACCTTGGTCCGCCAAATCCTGGCAAAGGCCATTTATGGGTGAACTATCTGAAAGCTATCTTGGATAAAGACGACCCAGCAGTTGACCAATGTATACGTGAGATACTAGCGGATTCCCCTCTTCTCAAAGGGTCTCTTGCCTTCTATTCGAAGTCGGCTCTAAAGGTCTCTGGTGAACACCTGAATCAAACAACAATGATTGCAATAAGACCTCTGTGCCTCCAAATTGGGGCGTCGTTAGCTTGGGTATGACCTACCTTGGATGTCAGTGGTTAGATTCCTGAAGGCTACTAATTAGAGTCGTTCGATAATTAGAATAATTTAAGCGATGAGACGCGCAGCTAGCAGTGTTGGTGTTGAATGTGAAGATTGCGGTTTGCGGTAAAGGTGGGGTTGGTAAGACAATGGTCTCTGGGACCCTGGCCCGACTGCTTGGTCGGCAGGGCACAAAGGTGCTTGCGGTTGACGCTGATCCTAATAACACGCTCTATCTTTCACTCGGTGTTCCATTCGAGGTAGCTGAGAAAATTGTGCCTCTTACTGAAAACGAAGAGCTAGTTCAAGAGAGAACAGGGATGGAGGTCGGGCGTGCCTTTGGGGGGATGTTCAAGCTCAATCCCCGGGTCGATGACTTGGCTGCCAAGTTTGGTGTTCCCGCACCCGACAACGTAACACTCCTTGTTGCAGGAACGGTCCAAATCGGTGGGTCTGGCTGCATGTGCCCCGCCGGGGCGCTCCTCAAAGCGCTTATTCGCCACCTAATCGTCGGCAGTGGGGAGGCTTTTGTCATGGATATGGAGGCGGGTATTGAGAACCTGGGCCGGGGAACAACCCGAGGAATGGACGCGCTCATCATTGTCGTAGAGCCAGGATACGGGGCTATCACAACAGTTGGGCGGATTCAAAAACTGGCTCAAGACATTGGCGTGGATCGGGTATTGGCCGTTGCGAACAAGGTCACAGGTGAAAAGGACCGTAAGGTGGTTGAAGCAGCTCTTGTGGAACGTGGTGTGCCGTTACTGGGTGTTATCCCTCTCGACGAGGGGCTCCATGAAGCAGGTCTTCTAGGGAAGGCGCCCCTGGACCATGTGCCCAAAGGCCCAGCCATGGAAGCGATAAGGGGTATTCTTAGAGAGCTTAGGTCACATCTTAGCTGAGACTCTTATTGGTCATTAACAAGGAATTATTTCATTTAGAGAATATTTAATATACTATGCTATTGTTTTCAGGAAGTAAGCTTTAAAAGAGAGGAACCAAGATTATGCCTATCCGCGCTTACGCGGAAAAATCTACTCTATAGGAAGCTATTTCAAAATGGCAAAATCTGATCTCAAGAAGATTGCTGAAATCCTCGTGTTGATTGGTGCCATCATTTCGTTGATCTACGGTATCCTAATGATCCTTGGCGGCATAGGCATCAGCTTCTGGCTCCCAGGATTTGGTTTCCCCCTAGGCTGGTTCATCCCTGGCTGGGGTCTAATAGGAGGCATTATCACCCTTATCCTCGCACTAATCACCATGGCTACCTGTGGCGTCATCAACTTCCCACTCAAGATGGAGAAGAACTGGGTTATGCTCTTAATCCTCGGTATCCTTCTCGCCATCTTTGGTGGAGACTGGGGCGCCTTCCTAGTCATCCTCGGTGCAATCCTCTTAATCTTCGCCTAGTTCGCTAAGAAGAGGTGGAACCCCACCTCTCTCTCCCCCTTTTTTTCTTCACGCTTCACCTGACCTAGTAGGAAAAGTCATACCCGAAGAGTTCTAGTCCAGGTCTCCAAGAACCCCCGGAGAAGTCTATGAAAAGCTGGACATGTCCAAGTGTGTGGAAGCCCTGATTGTAGAAAAACCTAATTGCAGCCTCGTTTCGAGCCACAGGCTTAACATTTAAGAACCGATAACCTCGCTTCTGAGCCACGGCAATGATGGTCGTTATGAGTTGCTGACCAATACCTCTACCACGATAGGCTGCACTCACAATGACCGGTTCAACCTCCGCTTCCTTCTCCTCGGCAATCATTCCCACAAGGCCAATAATCCTTGATTCATGAACGGCAACCCAGAGGTTGTTTGGCCCGACCTTGGCGAGGTGCTCGTCAAAGGCGTCCTCGGGAGTTTCGCCACCAATAGTGGGTTCCCGGTATATTTCACGGTGCCACTCTGTCAACTCCCTCCAAAGTCTTCGGCACTGCGCTCGATCACATTCCTCGTATTGGCGTATTTTCGCCTCAATCATTGTACAACCCTCGTCATTTCAAACAAGTCTGTTACAAAGAATAGTTGATGGGTTTAAATACAGTTTTCTGAACACACAACTCTTGAGGGCGAATCGTCGAAGGAGGGAGACGCTTTGGAGTCAGTTATTACTTTGCTCTGCCAAGTCTTTATTGAATTTGCAGCCCTAGCGCTGCTGTTGGGTTTGGT
>JABXGV010000144.1 GCA_016550485.1 archaeon | reverse complement strand
CCTTCAATCTACGGACCCATTACTTACTCATTAAAACATCAGATACAAAACCAATCAAGGAAGTCATGACTACACCTGATTCATCGCCCTTTCTTTACACTATCCACGAATTCATTGACGGTGAATCAGGAATCCTGTTAGTATTCCTTTTACCACACACAACAAGAACCTTCAAGGTATTACGAGGGTATACCCGTAAACTAGCAAAACATTTCGGGGGGAAGCTTTTATGGTTCCAGAATACTCCACTAGCTAAAGAATCCTATAACCTTCGGTACTACGAAGAGGGTCGGTGGCAGCTACACTGGGTCGCATGGAGGTACTGGCTTGAACGATGCCTTTCTGGTGAAATACCAGTAGAACCACTACATGAACCCTTTCCCTTACATCCGCGGGTCAAAATCACACAACTTGATGCTAGTATCCTCCAAAAAACCTGGCAAACAGGTCGCATCCCTCAACGTCAACTCTGTAAGCTTCTAAAAGTTGGACCCAACCTTCTAAATCAGCGATTAAGATTCCTCAAGGCCAATAACATAATCCAATACAGATTTGCTGCCACTAACCTTGGACTAATCGAATCTACTCTCCTACTCATCTCAGGACAGAACATGAGCTCCATCCTGAACCTACCCTTCTCTGAGCTACCGGAATACTATCTGCGAGGAATCAGTGGAGATATCAGCGGATGTATCTACATGATACGGCTGCCGCAAGGAGGCTTCCACAAATTAGGACGTATCCTAAGAGAAACATTACAAACTCCTTTCACCCTTCACCTAGCTTTCACACCAACTGGAAGTCAGTGGCAAATCCCACTCGACCACTATGACTGGAACAACCATCAATTCAACATCACTCCTGACATCTTCCCGTTACCATCAACAAGAAGATAATATCCAAAAGTGCAAGACACGAAATATAAAGAATCGCATCAACCTTTAATTACACGACCTGAAATTATCACAGTTAAGAATCGATAACTGAAGGGTCTATTCGAGCTAGCAAACGGAGAATATCTGGGTGGCTAATGTTTATCCGTAGAAAGAGGGTTTTTCCTCTTCGCCCCACACTCTTTCTATCTGTGCTAACAACAAGTCCACTTCGGAGAAGTTCTTTCACAGGATCTCTCCTTCTTTTACCACCGTAGATTTCTCTACCGAGACCAGTCATCAAACCGATTTGTCTTCGTGACCTTTCACCCAACTTGTATCTCTGAATCTGCTCAAATGAATCGCTGATATAAGCGTGAATCAATGAGCGTAGGACTTGGGCAGCTTCCGAGGAAAGGTTATGTGTAGCCTGTAAATCATCAACAGCCATTACTTTGGTTTGGATTTTCGCCATACTACGGAGTGCTAAAACTAGGTTGTGTGGCTGCAGATGTAATAACTGGCTAATGAAATCGCTGTATCGGGCAGATATCTCTCCTCGTGCAAGCTGCATCGTTGTTGTCCATGCTATCCGCCAGCGTCTGCTGAGATTGAAGGCCTGAGCGTATCGGCGATATACACTTCGCCATGTTGCACTTGGTAGGTAACATTTCGCAGCATTGCCTAGAAACAAATCGGGGTTCAACTCGACTGCTAGCATGCTAAGTAAATTCCTGAGCGTATCATTTTCCAAGTTTGAAGCCACATCAACAGCTTGAGGTAGCGCATCAAGCCAGGCCACCTGTAATTGAACAATCGCTCCTAGGAACTCGAGCATGAATCGGAACCGCTTCCTCCTGGCTGCGTTCTGTGTTCCTCTAATACTTGATGACAGCACAACCGCTCCTCGTTTAGAGAGAAAGATGTATTCTCCGCTCCGTAATCCCCAACGAGCTTTCAAGCACTTCTTGACTACTTCATCAGGAACATCCTCTGGATTGGGAATCCTGAAAGCTAAAGCAGCAAGTGATCGCAATGTGGAGGTTTCGGCACCTCTAGTGCTTTCACTTTTAGTGGCAGCCAAGTATACATAGCCTTGTGGAGGTTCGAGCTCCAACTGAGGACCAAAAGACTTCTTCAGAAAAATGCTCGATAGAACCCTGTTGTAGAGATGAGGAAAGAAGGCTCGTTGAGTGTACATCTTTCCACGCCACTGAACCTTTCCCTGCTTAATCTCTAACTGCTCAACCAGTTTCGGAATATCAACGTCAGACGGAATCTTTGAAACAAGGCGAATTACACCAGCACCAAAGGAAAACAGGTCAATCACAACAGAAGCTGGCATCCAATGGGCCCCAATTGACACAGAAACATCCTGTGATCTTACACATCGCAGAGATACTAATCCATGGACAGGTTGCCCAAGAAGAGCCTCAATTCGTCCCTGCAAACGATAAAATACTCCACCACGCCGTTTCCCTATTACCTGTATTGGCCCGATTTCACGAATGAAACCTTCTGAAACCCTTCCCCTCGCCTTCGAAAACACCTCTTGAATAGTCTGCGAGTGTAGCAGTTTGGAAAACAATGGTCGTAACAACTGCCTTCGTGCTACTAATACAGGAATAAGAAAACCCCTCGATGTTACCAACGAAACCCCATGCATTGCCCACACGAATCAACCAATATAGATTAACCTTTATATAATGACTACACAACCTAATATCGACCACCCCCACTTGTAATCAGAATGCCCGAACCCCTCACCAAATCAAGTTTCAGCCTTGGTTCCAATCAGACCACTAGTGGGATTGAAATGACCCCCACCGCGATGAGGGTGAAGACACCGGTGAAGAGTTCCAATCAGACCACTAGTGGGATTGAAATCAGGTAGTCCTCCTTTGCCAGCCAGCCCTCGAGGGCGTTCCAATCAGACCACTAGTGGGATTGAAATTTTG
>JABXGV010000016.1 GCA_016550485.1 archaeon | reverse complement strand
GCTATTTCTCATCCTTCAAGGGCGGCCATCCTTGCCTTCCTTGCACAACGAGACTTCGGCACGAACAAATCCTTACGTCACCACCTACGAACACTCCAGGAAAAATCAGGGGGAGATTCGCCCTCTGTGGTTACTCATCATGTTATGTTGCTTGAAGAGGCAGGATTACTCGCGCATTCAGCGGACGACCCACGCATTGTCACTATTACGGCGTTAGGTCGGCGAGTTGCACGGGCTGTACGACAGATGGTGTCCGAGACGGATAGGCAGGAAACGTGGGAGCGCTCCCTCTAGTATTCGATGCCATGTTCGCGGAGAATTTGAGTGAGACTCTTTTGCTGGCTTCGGGCTTTATTGAGGAAGTACCTGAGGTAGCGATCGAAGAAGGGATTGCTGCCGCGGGCGGAGAGCGGGATGCCCATGACAAGGTCGCCTTCGATAAGGCCGAGGCGTTTTGCAGCCATTCCGGCGGACCACATGATACGGTTGTCAATGAAGTTCTGCGCTGCCACCATGACAGCAGATGAAAGGGCGAGTCCCAGATCGAGAACCTTGAAGGAACAGAGCGTGCTGATCTTGTTTTGGCGAACTGCCTCCTCATATTCTTCGCAGGTCTCGTAGCCACAGGCTTGACAATCGAGCGCAAGAGGTGGACGCTGGGCGCGAATGCCAAGCAAGAATAGTGCAGTACACTCTTCGACGGCACTGGCATCGGGTCCCAGAAACCAGAAAGTGCCACTGGTGAATTGCTCACGCCACATCTTGCGGATTTCCTCAGCCAGTCGACGAAGGTCCTTCCCGGAGACGATTTCCACTGTGAGGTCGTCGAAGCCCTTAGATTTGGGGGCAGTAGTAGCCGCAGCTGCCATGAGACGCGTGACAGCTTCAACCGCTTCACGAACAAGCTGTTCCTTATTAGCCGGCATAGAAGTACACTCTCCTAGTGTAAAATCTGCGGGGAGTTAGAGCTGCTAAGGGCATTAATCTTTGGGTGAATTACCTTCCACTGAAGCTGTGAAGAAAAATACTAGGTTGTTGTGTTGCGCCATTTTCGTAGGAGGATGATAAAGTTGGCACCTTGGGTGTAATCGCCAGGCACTCGATCCTCCACCCAGATTCTGCCACCGTAGCGTTCGATGATTCGCTGCACGAGGGTGAGCCCAATGCCTGAACCCATTGTCCAGCGGAAATCTGGTTGGTGGGGTAACCGCGAAAAAATCCTTGCCTTCTCCGAATCAGGGATGCCGCGGCCCTGGTCTTTGATTTCGATACGCAGGAAGTCCTCCTCTTCGTCGGATCTAATTTCTACTTCTATGACCACTGTGTCCTTCGAATCATACTTCATTGCATTGTGCAGGAGGTTATAGAAGAGGTCTAAGAGGAAGGAGTCGGCTGCAACCCAGTGTCTGCCCCTACGGAGCTGACTCTCCACGCGTAGATCCTTGTATGGAAAGGCTTGCGCTACTGATCGTGTGGCGGTCCGCAGAATTGATACGACATCTTGTTTACTCAAGGGCTGGGTTAAGGAGTCGATGTGAGTGAACTTTTTGACACGCTTGATGAGAGCTACGCCCCTTACCACCTGCTCCAGCGCCGTAGCAACTTGTTCTCGGAGTTGTTCTGGCAACGCAGGGTTACTGAGCAAGAGTTCAAGTAAAAACATAAGACCCTGGTTGATGTTGTTTAGGTCGTGGGCCATTAGGTCGTTTAAGAATTCTACTCGCGCCCGCGCCTCCTCGAGTGCCCGTTCTGCTGCTTTCCGCTCAGTGATGTCTTTGAGAGTACCTTCATAGAACAGGACTTTTCCATCGGCGTCGCGAACAGCACGGGCCGTATCCTGCACCCAGAAAATCTGGCCATCAGGACGGCGAAACTGCACTTCAAAATCCCGTACTACACCCTCCTTTTCTATCAATGCCTGCCACCGCCGCCGAATATCAGGGTCAACATAGGCATCTCTGATATCAGCCTTAAAGTAGGCATCTCGATCAGGGAAGCCTGACAGGCGTACCATCTCCAGATTAGCTTCAAGGGGTTTCCCATCTGGTGCTGAACGATAAATCCCCACGGGTACCCTGTCAAACAATTCTTGGTATCGGGTCTCCGATTTAAGAAGTGCCTCCTCTGTCTGTTTGCGGTCTGTGATATCCATTATTGTAAGATGAACAACGAGCTTACCCTCCCTTTCGACAACGTTTCCAGATGCTTCAGCCCAGCGAATCTCACCGTCTTTCCGTCTAAACCGAAACACATAGCTCTTCGGCGGAACCCGCCCCGCAGCCATCTCTCCATACTGCTGACTTGCCATGGGTCGATCCTCATCTAGCACACGGGCTAAGAAGTCGGTAATCCCCCATTTGCGAATTACTCGGAGGGAGTAGCCAGTCATCTTAGCCAAGGCAGAATTCACATAGAGGCTACGACCATCCTGGAGGAGCATAACGCCGTAGAGTGAGGTGTCAGCGAGAGTTCGAAACAACACAGGATTAAGAAATGTCGCAGCTAAAGCCCGCTTACTAGAGGGAGACAGAGATAATCACCTTCGAGTACCAGGAGAGTAGAGTATATTGATTGAGGAACCTCGTCAGGGTTTACCTCTAATCTATGCCTTTCTCCGCAATACTAGGCTGCTTTTTTTCATTCTAATAGGTTTCGTAGCTAGGAAGGGAATTTGTATAAAATTTGAGGAATCCTGCGGAGCGCGTGTTGAGGCTTCTAGGGTTTCCCTGGTTGTTGTCCGGTAACGGCCCGGACGATTCCCCAGAACTCGTCTTCTTTGAGTCCGAGGCGGGTTTCGCGGAGGAGTTCTTGGGCGCGTTGCAGTTGCAGGAGCATTTCTCGTTTATTGCGGAGCTGGTGGGTCTCCTTGACCTGAAGCACGATTTGGTGTACCTGCTCTTCTGTGGCTTCAATCCCTACTTGTTGCAGTTTTGTCCTTACTAATCCGCTTCCGGTGCCCTTCCCCATATAAAACTCGGTCTGGCGACCCACGGATTCTGCGGGGATGGGTTCGTAGCAGAGCCGGTGCGAGAGGATGCCGTGGACGTGAATGCCGGCTTCATGGGAGAAGGCGTTCTCACCGGTGATGGCTTTGTGGATGGGAAGCAGAATAGCAAAGTATTGACTGGTCAGGTCCGCCAGTTCCTGGATCTTTGTAGTGTCGATTCCCGTTTTGATGTTGTAGAGAATTTCAAGGGCCATGACCACTTCTTCAAGGGGAGCGTTACCGGCGCGTTCTCCAAACCCGGCAATGCACACATGTGGCGCGACGACGCCTTCCTCGATGGCAGCAAGGGTGTTAGCCGTCGCGAGACCGAAGTCATTATGACAGTGAACTGAAAGCGGAATCTTTCGTTTCGTTTCCTTCCAGAGACGGTCGCGCACCTGTGAGACGAGATAACGCATCGATTCCGGTCGAAGGAATCCCACGGTATCTGCGATAACTACTCGGTCCGCGCCTGCTTCGGCGGCGGTTTTGAAGATATCGACGGTATTTGCGATGCTGGTACGGGAGGTATCTTCGGTGACAAAGTTTACAATCACTCCATGGCTTTTCGCGTATTCGATGCAATCGGTGACAATCTCGCTTATTTCTTGCCAGTTTTTCTTGAGCTTGTATTTAAGGTGAAGACTGCTTGTAGCGATGAAAATCGGTACCTCTTCTGCACCAGCTTGGATGGAGGCATCGATGTCTGAGCGGATGGCACGGGCGGGAGCACAGATGCTTGCATTGGTGAACCCTTCTGCGGCGATTCGTCGAACAACTTCCCGTTCAGATTCGGATACTGCTGGGAATCCGACATCGATGATGTGGACCCCCATATCGTCCATCATCTTCGCAATCTCAATCTTCTCATCAATCAAAAGTGTTGTACCGGGTGTCTGCTCTCCATCCCGGAGAGTTTCATCCCATATGAGCACTTCTTTCGGTAGGTGTTTTGACAGAGTTTCGGGCAACTTGTTAAAATTAACAATTAAGCCTTCAGACTCAAGTTCGTCTAACAACATGAATCCCACCAGGATAGACGGAATGTAGCAAGGTCAACACTTAAGTCTCTTTCTTTGTAGATAAAACCGTTTCATACACTAGAAGGAGAAAAGAGATGTCACCAGATTATGCGAATATCCTTGTGGACGTTACGGATCGGGTCGCGACTGTCACCGTGAACCGCCCTCCCTTGAATGTCCTCGACAAAGACACACTCATTGAGATTCGCCAAGCTCTTGGCAAACTCAAGGAGGATAGCACAGTTACTTTAGTGGTGCTTAGGACAGCGGGTAATCGGTTCTTCTGTGTGGGCGTGGATGTCGAGCAGCACCTCCCAGAACATGCACCGAAGACATTGAAGGCATTCAACGACGTGTTCAAAGCATTACTGGAGTTGGATAAGCCAGTCATCGCAGTCGTTCAGGGCTCGGCGCTGGGTGGAGGATGCGAGTTAGCCTTCACCTGCGATATGGTGATTGCTGCGGAATCCGCGAAATTCGGTCAACCAGAAATCCAAGTAGGTGCTGTGCCCACTGTAGCTGCGGCGTTCATGCATCATTTCATCGGACCAAAGCGTACCTTTGAGCTATGCTTGACGGGAAAGAATATCTCAGCTGCGGAAGCGGAGCGCATGGGGCTCATCACCCGCGCTGTTCCTGATGGCGAACTGGAGGAGGCGGTTAACCAATTAGTTTCGAAGCTGAAGGAGTACAGTCCCGTGATGTTAAGCTATGTGCGGCGTGCTATCTACGCTAGCCTCTCAGCCGACTTCATGGCAGCACTAAAGAAAGTTACAGAGCTCTACCTTGAGTCGTTGGAAACCACGGAGGACGCTACTGAAGGATTGAAGGCGTTCTTGGAAAAACGCAAGCCGGTGTGGAAAGGGAAATAAGAACTACCTAATCACCTAAACTCTGCACTGTCGTGCAGCCGCAGTGCTAGTGTTTCACCAATAGATTCGGTCGGTTTAGGGCACTACAATGGTGCGGCCAATGACTTTCCCGGCTTCTAGGTCTTCGAAGGCCTGGTTGATCTCTTCAAGAGGGCGCAGACTGTGAATCAGCGGCTTTATCTGGACTTTACCTTGGGCGACCATCTCCACGAGTGGAGGGTAGTCGACGATACGGCAGCCGAGGGAGCCACGAATCTCGACCTCACGAAACATCACCCGGGAGGCTTGGACTGCCCAGTCCTTATCACTGAACCCGACGACGACCATCCGACCACCCCATCGTACCACTGCGAGAGCTTGGCTCATGACTTCAGGAATGCCAATCGCTTCAAAGGAAACGTCTACTCCCCGTTTCTTGGTTAAGGTCCGAATCTTCTTCACCGGGTTTTCCTTTGACGAATTGATGGTGACAGCGGCGCCTAGCTTCGAGGCGAGTTCGAGCTTCTCGTCAAGAACATCCACGGCGTATACGATTCCGCCCGCCGCTGCGGCTAGCTGGACGACGTTAACACCTACGCCGCCGCATCCGAAGACCGCAACCAGGTCCCCGGGTCGTACTTCGCCACGGTTCTTCACCGCATGATAGGGTGTTGAGATGGCGTCTGCGACGATGCTGACTTCTTTCAATGGTAGAGATTCAGGAACTCGAACGAGGTCCTTCGCAGGGATGCGGATGAATTCCGCGTAGGCGCCGTCAATGTGGTTGCCCACCATACACATTCGTGCGCACACGTTTTCTCGTCCTCGGCGGCAGTTGTCGCATTCTCCGCAACTGAGCACAGCCGGGATTAGCACTCTGTCACCCTTTGTCCATCCCTCCACCTTATCCCCAAGTTCAGCAATCGTCCCTGACGCTTCATGACCCAGAATCACGGGGGGTTTCTTGAAGGTTGGCGTCCCATGAAGGTAGTGGAGGTCTGTGCGGCACACCCCACAGGCAGCTACATCCACCAGCACGTCTGTTGCGCCGATTTTCGGGGTAGGATAATCTTCGATCTTGAGCGGTTTTCCTGGTTCATAAAAAACGGCAGCTTTCATAATCATCACGGAACCAGTTCTATCCTCCTTCGACCTTAAATCCTTAAGGGTGAGAACAATCTATTTCTGGGAAATCAGATACCTTAATTCAAGCCTAGCTACCAAGTACGAATTAAAGGAGCCGGTTCAGATTCAGGAAGAAGTTCCCATTATAATCGTCCGTCTTATTGGGACATTACGCATGTCATCAGACAAAGATGCATTTAGTATTCCATTAGTTGATGGTGATTCTGTTGATTCGATTCTCCGGCGTCTAGTAGAGAAGATTCCCGAATTAGACCAGAGGTTATTTGATAGTGAAGGGCAGCTCCACCGATTTCTGAACATTTTTGTTGACGACAAACCCATCATCCAAGAGAACCTGTGTGAGTACTCAATCCAGCATTCAGTAACCCTGACCCTTATGATGGTCGTCGGTGGAGGAGAAATAGTGATTCTTGAGGTGTGGAACTCGTGATGAATAAATTTGCAGTAGTAGATCTCACCGCTAATACCGTCAAGGTGAAGGAAACCCCAGCGAGTATTATTAGAAGCTATCTTGGTGGACGAGGCGCAAACATCTACTATCTAAACAAATTACTGAGGAAAGACGTAGACCCCTTGGGCCCAGATAATGTTCTCATCTTGGGTGCAGGTCTCCTTACAGGCTTGCTGGTACCGAATGCGTCACGGTTCAATGTGACCGCGCGGTCGCCAGAATCAGGATTCCTCGGAGACGCTAACTGTGGGGGGTTCTTCGCCCCAGAAATGCGGTATGCAGGGTTCGATAGAATCATTGTTACCGGGAAAGCGAAGAAGCCCTGCTACATCTACCTCTCCGATGAGACTGTCGAGATACGCGATGCCTCTGATTATTGGGGCTTAGATACCTATGAATCGCAAATCGCTCTTCGCCGTGACCTCGGCGATGTGCAAGCCGCGGTCATCGGAGAAGCAGGGGAGAAACTGGTTCACTTCGCCTGTGTACGCAATGGCGTCAAGAACGCTGCGGGTCGTGGAGGGCTTGGCGCAGTTATGGGTTCGAAACACCTGAAGGCGGTCGTGGCCTTTGGAACCCAAGGCATACCCGTGGCGCATCCTGAACAGCTCCTCGAAACGACCAAGCGCATCAGTGACTACGTGTTAGGATCGAAAGTCATCAAAGTAATGGGGACTCTTGGGACACCCTATCTCTATGATGTCAGTAATGCGCTGGGTGCGATTCGCACCAAGAACAGTCAGCTGAACGCATGGTCAGATTCGCTGAACGCTGAGGTCTTTGAAGGTTTCGCCGAAAAGATGGTCGCCTGTGCCTCCTGTGTCGTGCACTGTAGACACCGGAATACCATGGGTGGTGAGGGCCCCGAGTATACGACCATCGGCTTGTTGGGGGCAAACATCGGTGTTTCAGACCCCCAGCAGGTCATCGAATTGAACAATCTCTGTAACCGCCTAGGACTAGACACCGCCTCGGCAGGCACTATTCTAGCTTGGGCCTTTGAACTCTACGAGAAGGGCATCATTGACCAAAAAGTAACCCAGGGTGAAGAACTCCGCTTCGGTGATGCTGAACTCGCAAAGTCGCTCTTGGAAAAGACCGCACGACGAGAAGGCTTTGGTGATGTACTAGCTGAGAGCACTCAAGCTGTCCGACACTTTGGACCCAAATCAGCAGACTACTTGATTGCCGTTAAGAACCTGCCCCAGAGCGACCCCCACGATGTGCGGTACATCAAGGCCTTTGCCCTTGGGATCGCCACAGCTTCAAGAGGTGCAGACCATCTAAGGAGCCGCCCAACACTGGAAATCTTTCTCCGACTACCCCAGAAGGTGAAGGAGAGCATCTACGGCACCGGTATCTCTCCTGATCCGACATCTTATGAGGGGAAGGAAAAGCCAGTCTACTGGTCGGATAACATGTACGCCGTTATTGATAGCGTGGGTATCTGCAAGTTCATCTGCCACGGCTTTAACAGTCCCCGCCTCATTGGCTACGAGCGCGTTAGCGAATTATTACACGCTGCAGTTGACCTAAAACTGGATGTCCGTCAACTCGAATCCATTGGAAAGCGCATCATCGATACTGAGCGACTGATAAACATACGGTTGGGCTTGACTCAGAAAGATGACACACTCCCCAAGCGCTACTTTGATGACCCCGCACCCTTAAAGACGGCAAAGGGGCATCACATCGACAGACACGAATACGAGAAGATGCTCGCACGCTACTATAAGCTCCGCGGCTGGGATGAACACGGTATGCTCCCACAGGAGCGAGTACAAGAACTGGAGGGGATTGAATGAAGTACTTGTT
>JABXGV010000143.1 GCA_016550485.1 archaeon | reverse complement strand
GGCGTGGACAGGGCTTCCGCGAGCGCCTCCGGGGGCTAAAGACGCTGGTGCTGGAACCGATGGAAGGAAGAAAGCCCAGCGAGAGTGGCCCCAGTCGCAGGGTCCACTCATGGAGCCTCTGGAAAAAACTCAAAGACCGAGGGCGTCAAGGGAGCCTACCCTCCCGCAAAGGGACAGGACCCAAGCACCCTGGCCAATCCCCTGAAACAATTGGGGTGGAAAGCCAGGGAACAAGGAGCCCAACACGGCTGGGTGAATGCGGTACACCCAGCGGGAAGACCGTAATCCCTGGTAGCGGTCCATCACCCCTCGGGTGATGTGAAAAAACCCCATAATCCCTCCCTTAAAGGAATATAAGGGTCAGAGTACTAGGTCGGAGAATTCCCGGATGAACAGGACATTCACGGGCTCCGTCATAGGCTGTGCTTGTTTGCTTCTCGCTTAATAGACTTCTGCAAGACCCCAAAATAGATGTCCCAATCTTACCGTTTGAGGTGGGGGTAGGGCAGCATCGTGAGGAGGCTGCGGGGGGCGATTATCGCGGAATCCGATAACTGACGGACAGCTTCGCGTTCCCGTTTTAGATCCGATGCAGTATCCTTTTGGGGTGTGAGAACTTTGCGGAGCCGTAGTACCTCTTTGCAGAGGCCAACGAGCATGGACATGAAGAGGGCTTCGGAGGGGCAGGCGCGGGCTGCGGCGCTACCGGCGTCGGCGTAGTCCCGGCTGTGCTGGAAGAGGGCGTCGAAGATTGGTTGCTCCTCGGCGCGAAGGGCTGCCCGGAAGATAAGCCAACGCTGCTGCTCCTTGTCCAGTTGGCGCCGGTAGGTGGGCACAGTTCGTCCCATAATGTTCACCGGTCTTTTTCATCCTGCGAACCAGCTAAAAAGCCCAAAAACCCAGAACAATAAACACACACTCTACCACACTCCGAGATTACATTTATTGTGTGAGGAGCTGATATGAACGTGAAGGATAAGTGGTTAGCTACAAAGGCCGTCCATGCGGGTGAGCGGCGGGATCCTCCCATCGGACCTGTGTCGACGCCCATCTATGAGACGTCCGTCTTTGTGTTTAGTAGCACTCGTGAGCTTATCGATGTCATAAGCCAGCGCAAGGAGGGATTCCTGTACACCCGCTTTGACAACCCCACTGTCACGGCGGTGGAGCAGAAGATGGCGGAGCTAGAAGGGGTCGAAGCAGCGGCAGCCTTCTCGTCGGGCATGGCTGCTATTGCCTCTGCCCTGTTTACCGTTGTGTCGTCGGGGGATCACATCGTTACGACACAGGACATCTACGGCGGAACCGTAAGCTTGTTCGCAGATATCCAAGCGCGGTTTGGTGTCGATGTGACCTGGGTAGAAGCAACGGACACCGACGCCTTTGCGAAGGCGTTGCGCCCGGAGACCAAGGCGATTTATGTGGAAACGCCGACCAACCCGACGTTGAAGCTAGTTAATCTAGCGCAAGTGTGTAAGCTCGGCAAGGAGAAGGGGATTCCTGTGATTGTTGACAGCACCTTCGCATCACCCCATAACTCGAGGCCCGCGCTCCATGGCGTGGATGTGATTGTGCACAGTGCCACTAAATACCTTGGCGGTCACAATGACGTGACTGCAGGCGTAGTCTGTGGCACCAGAGACTTCATTCAGACGCTCAAGACCACTCGGAAGATGCTGGGGGGCACGCTGGATCCGGTGGCGGCGTGGCTCCTCCTCCGGGGACTGAAAACCCTTGATGTGCGGATGCAACGGCACAACGCCAACGCCCTGCAGGTTGCCCAGTGGCTGGAGACGCATCCCAAGGTGAAGCGGGTCTACTACCCTGGACTCAAGAGCCACCCCCAACATGGGCTAGCCAAGGACCAGATGTGGGGGTTTGGCGGAGTGGTGAGCTTCGAAATCGACGGCGACTTTGCGACTACGACTCGCTTTGTGGAGCGCCTCAAGCTTTGCCTGCTGGCCCCAAGCCTAGGCGGCACCGAAACCCTGGTGACCCAGCCAGTCACGAGTTCCCACTACTTCATGAGCCCTGAAGACCGCCAGAAGGCAGGCATCACCGACCAGCTGGTGCGACTGTCTATTGGCATCGAATATGTGGAGGACATCATCGCCGATTTGGACCAAGCCTTCAAGGCCGTCTGAGCTAGAAGGCTTTTATCCAAGAAAGACTACCTCTCCAAAAACGGAAAACATGTCTGGGGTCGCAAAACGTGTCTGTCGACGAGTTAACCGCACCGGAACTCAATGTGGTATTCTTGGTGCCCATCAAGATCGCCGAGTCTGCAGAGAAAACCGAGAAATACGAAAAGATCGTGCAGAGCTGCCAGCGGAGAAGTGGGGCCATCGAGCACCATTATGTACCCATTGAGGTGGACGACCCCGAACTCCTAACGGAGGACCTGAGAATCTTCTACGAGAGCGACATCGAGTACTTTGATGACACGTATTTGAAGCTCAAGCGCTTCTGCCGCATCGACCTGCAAGACTTCACGCTAACTTTAGTGAAGGAGGGGAAGACTCGGAAAGTACAGGTGAAGCCCTATCTGACGATTTTTGATGTGGGAATCGCCATCTACCAGGTGTGGCTCAAGGGGCTCAAGGAAGTCTCCAAACACGATATGATTGACCTCTGCTTCCTCGACAAGGTCACGGTCAAGGAGCGAGCTGGCAAAACGGTCACCCTCCTTTCCTTGATTAAGGGCGAGCTGCGCAAGATTCTCGGCGAAAAGGTTTCGCTGGAAGACCGGGATCTCCTTGAAGACCACCTCACCATGCTCTTTGTCAAGGATATCCCTTTCAAGAGTGGTAACCTGCCAGAGGCCTTCATCAAGGAGTACCGGAACCACATCTTTGATATCATTTCTCTGCCCGAACGCTACTACGGGAAGTCCTATGACTTTCATCGGTCCCGAACACCTGAGTATCTCGACCATGTCATGACAAACATCAGTGTCCGCAACGATTTCCCCGTTTTCGTCTTTGGGAACCGGTTTCTGGGAATCAAGATTCGAACCGAGAAACCCGATTATGGCTTTGACAAGCGGGTTATCTTCAACGTGGTCCTCTACACAAATGTTGTACTCCAATTACTGCTAATCAAGGGCATCAACAACCTTCTCCTGAACACTGTAAAGCAGCTGAAGAAGGTCACCCTTAGTAAGGTCGTGCAGCTGCGCCGTGCCATCTACCAGAACCTCGAAGAATACATCAACACGAGCATCCAACGAATCGCCATCTGGAAGATGGCCATGGAGGACGCCTCGGTCCAGCTTGGCATCCCCGAGCTCTACGGTGCGGTCAAGGAGCGGCTGGAAATGCTCAACATCTATCTGAGCACCGCCTTCCAGCGGCAATCCAATGTCCTCTTTGTCATCCTGAACACCATCAGCTTCTTTACGATAATCTTTGCCTACATGGACTTCCTCGGACAGGGGCTTAACTTAGTGGAGCTGCTCGTCATCCTTGTGGTCGGTGCCCTATGGACAGCAGCCCTCCTATACTACTACTCACGATACGTGCGGTGAGACTAGCCATGACGGTTCGTGTTTGTCTGGTTGGCTACGGCGACGTTGGCCAACGGAAATTCACACCAGCCCTGCTCGCCTTTGTGGAAAAGACAAAGGCAGAGGACTTTGCCTTCATGAAGCAGGGCGACCACCTCGACTTAGTAATTATTGACGTGGACCTAGAGAAGAAAAGGAAGATTAAAGCACTCGACAAGAAAATCCGGAGAAAGCACCTCCCAGTGAGTGTCACCTTTGTCTGTCCTGAACCTGAAGATGCAATTCAGGATCTCCAGCAATGCCTTGACGATGCACGCCTTGACCTTGCCTATATTGCGTCGCCGAATAGGACCCACGCCCGCTACTTAGATTTCTTTCTTGCCCGTGCTGAACGAGTCTTCGTCGAGAAGCCCCTAGTCGACCACCTGTCCTCCCTCAAGGACGTTGAAGCCCACCATGCCCCTTCGGTGCAGGCGTCGATGCGGCTGATAGACCATTACTTGTTGAAGCCGCCCATCGTTGACTTCCTCGCCAACTATGAAGACTACCTTGAGCACATAGGATTAGTGCGGCGAATCGACATGGACCTCATCGAGCCTGGGCTCATCCGCCCCTCCAGAGCCTGGCTGTACACCTCGGGGATGATCAGGGACCTGGCGGTACACTATCTCTCCTTCCTGTTCGCCCTCTACGAGCGAGGCTGGGACCTAACCAACCCGGATAACCTCCAACTCCTACGAACCCTGAAAGCCCGATACACTGAAACTCCTCCTGAAATCCAAGACCCCGCCGAGACCGCAGCCAGGCTGCTCTTCTGGATTGGCGGCGCAGATGGTTCGTGCACAGTAGGCAAGGGAGCCGGATTCACCCGTAAAGAATTTCGGATTCATGGATTAGATGGAATGCTAAAAATCGACACGCCCACGAGTACCATCACTCTTACCGCCGAGGGTCAGGTAAAAGCCCTGTACCCGAAGAGAGACACGCAAGCCTACGGCGAGTACGAGTACCTGATGAAGAGTATCTTCACAAAGGACGAGGCCATTGGACTTCCCTATCATCTGGCGAAGAAGCAATCTCTCTTGATGAAAGAAACTGACACGGAGGAATGTGCCACCTATGATGTCGGTGAGTTTCCCTTCCATTAACACCCCTTCTATCAGATTGTGAGAAGGCAACCTTTTTGGGGAAGTACCATGGAGTACTCGTATCCTCCTAGAGGGAGGAACTATTATGTCTAATCGTAAACGAAAAATCTTTCTCGTAGTATTTCTGGTGACACTGTTTCCTCTATCGAGTCTAGTCTCTGCATCCCTTCTCAGTCCAGCGCCGCTTGCGGCGACCCGAAGTGGGATATCACGGACGACAACAGCTTTCACTGAGGACTTCAGCACAACAGGCAACGAAGATAGTGCCCAGACAACCGCGGCAGGTTGGGGGACCGGAACGGTCACAAGCCCCAGCACCGCGCAAATCAAGTTCTTGGACTTCAATAGCACACGATTTCCCGTACGGTCAGTGAGCATCCAAGGCCGAGCGGTCTATGCCACTAGCTATGATGCAGCTAGTACCAATAGTCTACAAATCTTTGACATCACTAACCCCGCGAATATCATTTCACGGGATACGCGAAACGTCAACGACTACCTCATGGCTGGAGCTGTAGCTGGCGATATCTGCTATGTCGGTACGTTTGATGACACCTGGCTAGCCGTGTACAATGTCAGCAACTCCTTCAACATCCCCTCACCCTTGGACTCGATGACTCTGGAGTCAGATGGCGGCATCACCGACATCGAGGTGCAGGGACACTTCCTCTACGTTTTCATATACCAGACAACTGGAGATGACATCACCATCCTCGACGTGGAGGACCCCACCAATATCCACAAGGTTGGCGGACATTCGTATTCCTATGCCCTTGGCGGCGATGTTGTGGGTGACATACTCTACTTTGGTGATGGTACCTACGGTCTCTACTTGGAGAACATCTCCAATCCCTACGTACCTGTCCTTGAAGCCAATATACAAACTCCAGGCAATTCCACCGATGTGGTCGTGGATGGCGGGTTTGCCTATGTGGCAGATGGCTGGACTGGCGTGCAGATTGTCGATGTCAGCGATACCACCAGCCTGTCCATCCTTGGCAGCTGTAACACCCCTGGTAACGCCGCGAAAGTAGCGCTGCATGGAAAGACCCTCTTCGTGGCAGACCGCACAGGTGGCGTCCGGGTCATCGACGTTTCCGATCCCACGAACCCAACGAATATCACCAGCTTCACTGGCTACACCGCCTATGATGTGGCGGTGTCTGGGGGCGTCCTCGTGGTGGGCTGCGATGATGGCATCCGCACCTACCAGATTGGACACTTCACCGACCTGTCCCATGTCGGCAGCTACTCAACCTATGATGCCTGGGACGTGAAGGTCCGCGGCGATGTCGCCTACGTAGCAGCAGGACCTGACGGCTTCATGACCCT
>JABXGV010000142.1 GCA_016550485.1 archaeon | reverse complement strand
GAATACGCTAACATCGCCACCGCCCAAGGCGGATTAGACACAACTAGCATGCAGGTATTCATCAAAGGAGTAGAAGAGGCGAAGTTCAGTGACCATCAAATTACCTACCAAACCTGCTTGACAACCCTCAACGCATTTGCCAATAATTACAATGTCCTAACAGGAGGCTCTCTTCGCTTTGTCACGAGTCAAGAGGCTCAGGCATAAAATGTCACAATAAGCCAGTTGGAGGCGCGTGTAATTTGACAGAGAGCAGCGATGAACACTCTGGCGCACCCACTACAGAGGTAAGGAAGAAAGGTAGCACAACAACGATTATCGTGTTTTGTTTCGTTTTCATTGTTGCTTGGCTGCCTCTGATCATCAGTATTACAGGCGTCAACCCAGTTGACACAATGAGCTACTCTATTTACAATGAGGAGGGCTACAATGGCTGCTCCGAGCTTCGAACTACTCTCCAAGACGGAGGATTTGAGGTACACCCATTAATCAGCTCGCTTAGCGTAGTTAATGGGATTAATCGTAATAGCGTCCTCTGCGTATTGGGCCCAACCCTTGATTTTTCAATTGTTGAGGCTGCCGCACTTTATGATTTCTTTCAGAGGGGGTCCTGTCTGGTCATCGCTGACGATTTCGGTAGTGGAAATAGAATCTTGGATAACCTAGCACTTCTCCTCCCTCCGGAAGATTTCCCCTCCGACCCATTTTTGTTTACTAGAGCGTCTCGTATACGTTTTGACCAGCGCCTTCTTCTAGACGCTGGATCAAACGACGACGGGAAACCCCTACTACCCGCTATCACGAGCTTCAATGATGGCGGAGCTATTTTCCAAACAACCAAGAGAGTAGTTATGAACTATGCCACAGGCATCACAGGCATAGATGCGAACTTTATCCAAATCGCCACTTCATCCTTCAACTCTTGGGTTACCTCTGACTGGGACTACCCTGATTTTGACCCCGCGGATAGCCAAGTAGGACCCTTCACGCTAATAGGTCTGCTTAGGGTGGGTAGAGGGTTGATTGCACTTGTTAGCGATCCAAGCATATTCATTAACGATATGATAGGTCGCGCGGATAATCGAAGCTTTGCGCTGGAGCTATTCACCTATCTTGCGGAGCAGACAAATACCAACACGATCATCATCGACCATAACCACCTTTCTTGGAATCCCTTTTCACCAGTACTATATGTTGGCTTGGTAATGGGTCAGATAACCTATTTGTCCACGAATTGGTTGCTGGCACCGTTAGCGCCCATAATGGCGATCTGGATGGTCAGAAGGTGGATTACTTTCGGTCGCCCGAAGGAAGAGAAGCCTAGCGGAGTTTACAGGCTTCGAGGTCAGACAGCTTTTAGAGCCCAGTTAAGCCATTATCTGAGGAGCGAACAATACGATGATGCAATCCAAGTTATGTTCAGGCAGCTAAAGAGAGAGCTTGTAAGGAAGAATAGCCTTCGTGGATTCGACATAACGAGGCTTCTTGCCGCGAAGTCCGGCTCCCTCTCTGAACGGGAACTAACTCTATTAAAAGACGACTTGGAAGCTTTGGAAAGAGCAACAGGAAGAGGACGTATAGATCGAGACAAGTTCCTCGACCTCTTTTGGAGGCTAAAACGAGTAAGAGAGAAAAACTGAGCACCAGTAAAAATATCTAAGATAAAACCTGAATATTAATGTGAAAGAACCAGAAGTTTTAGAGTGTTGATTAGGAAAGTATAGAAGGATATGAGAATATGAGCGACCCACCATCAAATATTGGGTTAGATTTTCCAATCCAAATACTGAAGATAAGCCCAGATTAGCCTATTGAAAAGGTTCCCTAGATTATTGAAAAAGATAGGAATCTCAGGGTCACACACATGAGCTATGTAATTTCGAATTGTTAAGAGAATCAAATAATTTTGGTAAGGATTCGTTTCTTCATTGAGAAGAGTTTGTAGAGTTGTGTTAAACTTTTGAGCATTTTGAGGCTGGCGATTGTTTTTTCCCTTTATACTTGAGCGAACCCAATGTTTTTGTTTTGTAATATGATGGATTAATTCCCCCATTGTTGGTTCCCTCCCTTTTACAGTTAGCTTCTCTCGACTTTTAATCGCATATTCAATAAATCGACACAGGTTGAGAAATCCATCAAGAACCCGAAGTTTTGTGTAAAGATTGTATTTTCTTGAAGGAAAGATTTTGAAGTCCTGTTCATACTTTAGAATGGCTAGATTTCGATGAATTGTCCAAAGACTCCCTTCCAATAATGCTCGATATTCACGTGTTTGTGAGGCTTCATTCAAAATCTGGTCGAGTGTAAATTTTGTTCCTGTTCTTTTGTTGTACTCGTTAATCGCCGCTTTCAACATTATGTGAGGAGCGGGGGTGCCGAATGGGCTACGTCCATTATAGCCTTCTCCCGCTGCGAATCGGCGGTATGTTTTACTTAGGAGCCATGTTGTGATTTCATCGGAGTTAAAATCCTTGGTTCGACCCCTATTCTCACGAGTTGCCCAGAGCATGTAGGCAATTCCTCCATCAATATCACCTTCCAAAATCGAGGTTTCACAGAGCTTCCCGCAAACAAGCCCTCTGTTGAGAGGTGTGTTTCTCTCTTCTGTGAATCTGGCAATCTCTTTCAAGAGTTTCCAATAGTAAAGCTTTGCGGGTCCTGTAAGTTTAATATCGATAAGCTGATTACCAATTCTGTTAGCTGGTATCACATATCGATTCTTTTCTGGCCAAGGACTAGGATTGTCATAATCATAGGGATTTGCTCTTTCCATTCCTGTTTGTAACAAACGAATCCCTTCTTCCTCTAATTCTAACAGTATTCGCTGTATTTCCCTTACCTTTGAATTCTCCATAGAAAGTACATCCATTATCAATTCATTATTATGAGGTTATTTCGATAGAAAACATCAGTGAAATAAAATAGCTAAACCTCCTGAAAAAAGACTCTCCAGCATAGCAATAGGCTTGTTCCTCTTAGAAGCAGTGTCAAAAAATTTTCAAGAAAAAAAGATAATCAATGGTCACTACTCAGATTTATCATAGCCATGATTACGAAGATATTGGTACAATTGTGGATTCTTTTTCAGTATTTTTGGGTCAACGGGATAGCCGTCGGAAAGCGCACGTTTTACATCTCTTGGAACGTGTCCCTGACTCAACCATAAAGTCATACTCTGCCAACTTCTAGAGACGCTGGTTTCATCATGTACCTTAATGGCAAGATGTTTATGTGGAGTGTCCGGAGATTTGAGTTGAAGTTCAAGTAAGTGGAAGTAGGCGCGAACGACTCTCCAGTCAATCTTCAATCGCCTGTCACCTTCCTCAATTATTCTTTTAATCGATTGGGGATCAATTGACACTCCTATCTCATCATACACCAACTCTCGAATCTGTGCCATACTTACACCCGGTTTTCGTCCCAACTCTTGAATTAGACGAATCGTGGTGAGATTATCAATAGTTCTGATTTGTCTAGTTCCACCTATCATCTCTACTATTTTACTAGAGTTTTGTTGTTTACCAGTAGCAGAGAGAAACACGGGGAGTGCTGTAGCCTGCTTTAGTCCTTCTTGTGTTCGAAAAACAAGCTTTCGTTTCCCCTCCTTACTGGTTGGGTAGAGATCAACACGGTTCAATAATTGTTCAATGAAGTCAGCATTATTAAAGGTAAATACCCCTATTTCGTTCCCCTTAACTATAGCCCAGCCGTCACCATCAAACAGACCCTGTATAAACTTAATTTGGAGTGAACGGGGAGCAGTAAGAATCCATTCAGGCTTAGCCGGGTTATGCGTATGACCTTCTCCAGGTGGGAGACCGAGAACCGCTTCATTAAACCATGTCAGCATTGGTGTGTTGACGGAATACCATTGGAATGTCTCGTGTGGGTCAGGAGGGTTGGGTTGCTTTATAGGACCAGGTTTAGTGGGAATACCGAGACTAGTGTAGTAATAGGCAACACGATCACCGAAGTTCTTACTCCAAGTGTATTTAGTGGAAAGCCCCATAGAAAATGCACTACTAATTGTGGATTCAAGAGAGATATGACCATCACTAAGTGTAGCTCCAGCAAGGTAAGCAGTAGCTGAGAGTCTTTCTTCGATGCTGTTTACTGGTCCAAACTTATGGGTCCACTCTTTGAGAAACGAGGGGGCAGGCCCATATTCGTGGAGCTGCTGTGAAAGGTGTTTATCGGCATTAGTTAGGGTTGGAAGCTGCTCCAAAACCTGTCTCAGTTGTTTGTAATCAGTGATTCGAGCAGGGACTTGAACCCAACGTGATGGAATCCTACTATCATCAATAGTAGTAGGCATCCAAAGCTTACCAGCTGCAGTTGGCACATTTGGGATACCAGCCGCAATACGAATGAGGTAGGGGCGATGGTCGCGTTCAATATATCGACGTATGACGGCCCGCAGACCCTTGAAATGCGTTCCCAAATCACTGGGGTGATACCCTGATTCAATTAATCGAAGTACGTTGAGGTAGCGTTCAGCATCATTGCACCGCTGTTTGTATTTAGGATGAATTTTGAAATAATGGGCAAACGGGGTTGTGTTAATACGGTCAGATACATCTTGAAAGGTAAAAATACCATTACTCCCCTCTCGGATCTTAGCTACACGCTGTTGGATTCTAAATATCGTAGCTGCACGCTGCTCTAACAAGGAAAGGAGTCTAGGGCGAGAAGTTCCTCTAATCCATCCGTAGATGGTGTATCTACTGATACCTTTGTACTCTAATGGGACATGGGACCACGTTTGAGATGAGTATTTGCCAAGGACTTGGAAGTACACCCTAACTCGTGTATGTAGTTCATCAAAATTAGGTAAGCTCTGAATTAAAGGAAATCTACAAAGAGCCTGTTGATAGGTTGTGAAATCAGAGATTGATGCGATGTGTATTGGATCAATCCAGTTTCCGTCTTTACAAATACTATGGAGAGCTTCTACAGCTTCAGGTGTGAATCTGCGTGGTGGAAGATACTGAATACGGAAGTCAGGGTCCTCAGAGGCGCGAAGAGTATGCTGATGCTCCTCTAAATCATCGACGTGCCTAAGCTGTGGGAAGACTGGTTTATCAGAACCAAGCTCCTGTTCAACATTTTGCTTGGTGAAGAGCGGTACCTGTTCTTGTTGTTGGGGCTTGAGAGATTGACCATCCGCTTCTTCTTCCGTAACTGGATTATTAGATTCCTGAGGCATGAAGCGACGCTCCTGAGAAGACAGTTCCCGAGACGGGAAGGATGATGTCTGTTGCGCTGATATCCTCTCAGCAGGTAGCGATATATTCTCCTCGGCTTGGCGGCTTGCCTCCGCTAATATCGCTTCAATGCGGGTCTTGCTCTCCTGCGCCTCCTCGGGGGATGGGGGGTTTTCCCTGAGTTCCCGTCGAGCCTCGTCGAAGTACTTTTGATACCTATCATACGCCTTGAGTGAGGCTTCTGCCTTTTCACGTCTTTTTTGTTTCTCATCTACCTCCTCGTCGTATTCTCGAATCTCCCTGAATCCACCCGGCATGTCCGCAACCTCTACAAATCTGATGAAATCCTGCATGTGATAGGGCATTCGGAGTTTAATGTGGTGAGTTTTAGAGTTGGCAACTTCTGATGCTAGAACCTGGCTACTGCCAGTGTAAACTCCATATCTGGCGCAAATTTAGTGATTTTAAATGAGTTTCGGTAAGACTTTGAAAAAACTTAATCTCCACTTCACTCTCCTCACACCGGTTTGGGCTCTATACTTGTGTGTTTAAAACCACAAAGGATAAACAATAAGTTTTAGGGTATTAAATAATAACACAAATAGTGATTCAATATGAGTGATCCAGCAGAGCCAACACCACCCCCACCAACCGAGCCAGCAGCACCAGTACAGCAACCTAGAATGACAATAGCGGAGGTCCGCGACCAAGCTAACCGAATACTCGACGAAGTAAACAAGTTAGTAGTCGGAAAGCGGCATTTGCTACAAAACATCCTAATTGGGCTGTTAAGCGGTGGGCACATCTTGTTAGAGGGCGTTTAAGTAACGCTCGGCAAAAAGGTGTGCCTGGTATTGCTAAAACATATGCCGCAAATACCTTCGCTCAAGCTGTCGGTTGCGAGTTTAGACGAGTCCAGTTCACTCCTGACCTCCTCCCTGTTGACATCACCGGGCATTCAATTTTTAACCCTAGTAATGGTGAATTTTCTCTTCGGAAAGGTCCAGTTTTTACTAATATTCTCTTAGCTGACGAGATTAACCGCTCTCCGCCAAAAACCCAGTCGTCTCTACTAGAGGCTATGCAAGAAAAGCAGGTGACCATTGAAGGGACTACATTACCCCTACCTACTCCTTTTATGGTGCTTGCGACACAAAATCCAATCGAACTTGAGGGAACCTATCCTCTTCCCGAAGCACAAGTTGACCGTTTTCTCTTTAAACTTCATGTCGATTATCCCTCTGAAGCAGAGGAGGTGGAAATTCTTCGCCGGCGCCATAGCGGAATAGGAAGCCGGGTCGCTTCTGTAGTCAACCCAGATATCATTTTACAGATGCAGAGCACAATAAGAGAGGTATTTGTAGAGCCGCAAATAATGAACTTCATCAAAGACATTGTCGTGCGGACTCGGAATGACCCTCAAATCCTCATAGGCGGCTCCCCCCGTGCCTCACTCGTCCTCTTAGAAACTTCGAAGGCACATGCCGCATTACAAGGCCGCACTTTCGTTACGCCCGATGATGTTAAAATGTTAGTACGCCATACTCTGAATCACCGTATTATCTTGAAGCCTGAGGCAGAGCTTGAAGGTGCGACTGTTCATTCGGTGATTGATCGGATTCTTCGTCAGGTCAGCGTACCGTCTCCAGAATGAGTTTTGATGTGATTATTCGTCCCCATTGTCTAGCAAGGACTTGAACTTTCGTAGGTGGGGGTATGCTTCTAACAATTCCTTATCTACTAGAGGGTGGTTGTCAGAAATGGCGCGTTGAACAGCCAAGGGAACACGTCTCCCTCTAACCCAACCTACATAGGTCTGTAGGTGTCCTCTATGACTAGTTTCCTTCATAACTTTCTGGCAATGAGAGCTTATAGTTTCTTGAGGAAATGAGATACGGAGCTTAAGGAGCTGGGTGTAGGCTTCTACAACTTTCTCGTCAATTCTTAAGCGTTCAGGGCCCTGCTTTATGATTTTTCTTATAACCCCTACAGTAAGTGTGACACCGCACCTCTCGAAAATCTCTTCACGAATCTTTGCAGTCCTCCAACCCTCCTTCCCTCTCCTTTGAATGAGTCGTGTCAGAGGGAGGTCGAATCTACTATTACCCCCACTGCTAAGCGTGCTTTCATTCATTCGGACACCTTTTTCAAGCAGTTCTTGTTTTCTGGTCGCTGAAAGGAAAGGGGGCATTTCAGATAGTAATCGGAGTTGCCGTTTATCGTGAATACGAATGTCGAAACCACTCTCAACTTCTAGTCTCTCATCCTGATTGGAGGGGAGTCTTATCCTACAGGTTTTGAATCCAAGGCTCTGAAACAGTGGTTCTATGAAAGGCCCTTGTCGCTGGGCAGAGGTGCCGAATGCAATTCTATGTCCAGTCACTACCCACCCGTCGCCATCGCAGATGCCTTGTATCACTTTGATTCGGAAATCCCTATCAGTTCGAAATATCCAGTCGGCTTCAGAAAGGTTGTTGGTATGGTTCCCTCCTTGCGGGAGGCAGAGAACTGCTTCATTGAACCATGTTAAGAAAGGGGTGTAACACGACTCCCAATTATACTTCAGACTTTTTTCATCACTAGCTGGTGTATCTTCTACTCTTCTTGTGAATACACCGAAGCGAGTCCAATAATAGGATGCACGATCACCGAAGTCTTTACTCCAAAGGGCTGGTTCGCCGCTCTTCATTCTAGAGGAAAGCGTTATCCGCCAATAGCTGCTGATAGCCATGTGTTTACGTTTTGTAATAAAACCATCACTGAGGGTTGTCCCTATCAGGTAGGCGAATGCAAGACGACGTTCTTCGGGTGTGTCGAGGAAACCAAATTTGCCTTTCCACTCTTCGTAGATTTCAGAATCCATACCGAACCCCTGCAACTTCTCTGATATAGGATGGTTGGCGGGTGCCGGTTTGAGGTTAGAGTAGTTGGGGTGTTCTAGCTGGTTCAACACTCTGTCAACTTGTTCTTGATTGGTAATGCGTAGTGGAACCTGTATCCAATTACATTGTGTCAGCCATTGGAAGCCTCTTTGACCTATGGTATCAACTGGAAGCCAGTATTGTCCTGGTTTTGGCGGTGCATCAGGAATGTGTGTGACAAAATGGACGAGATAAGGTCTCCATCTGAGTGCTTTTCTAAAATTAACTTCAGCGTTCCATCCTTCGACTTGATAGTGTGAGAGATCACCAGTATAATATCCAGTCCTAGCTAGTTGACGGATGAGGAGGTGTTGTTCAGCTTGCCTTATCCACTGTGGATAATTCTGGTGAGATGTTATATGCTGTTTTAAAGCAAATGAGTTGATTCGCTGTTTTACTTCTTCAATGGTGAAGACTGGATATGTTTCTTCGAAATAGTCACCTCGCCGGATGTTAGCGGCGTATTTAGCACGACGTTCTAGCATACCAACGATTCTAGGAGGTTTTCCTTGTAACCATGTATCACGGGATTCTTGAGAGAGACCTGTGTACTCTTTGAAGACGCCAAACTTGATTTCAATACCTGAATCAATGATAGAACGAAATTGGAAGTGGAGCTTAGCTTGATGGTGGAGTTCATCGAACTGAGGATGTAGTTGGATAAGAGGAAAAGCTTGTAGGGCTTCGAGGTAGGTTTCGTAGTCTTGTATTCGAGTGAAAAAGGTGGGGTCAGACGTGTTTTCAACAAGGGAAAGGAGGTCTCCAGCGACATCGAATAGCTGAGAGCCCGGCAGGGGGAGGAGGGTTTTCCGGAGTTCGGGGTTGTCAGCTGCGCGGAGAATTGGTGACTCCGAGTCTGTTAGGTCGTATCTCCTGAAATCTTCCTGCAGTTGTTCCTTCGTAATGGATTGTGGGAGGGATTCAAGAGCCTCTATGAGGGTCTGCCTTAATTCCTCCAATTCACGAAACGGTTTTTCAAGGTCGTGCTCTGGTTGCTCTTTGGTCTTCGGTTCCTGAGCCTCCTCAAGGGTCAGCTCCTTGTGCGGGGGACTCTCCTTTGCCTCCAACCCTTCCTGTGTCCTCTCTCCTGTCTTCTCTTTTTCTAGTTTTTCGGGTGTTTCTTTTGTTCTTGTCTTCTCCTTTACCTCTGGTTCGTCGTCGTATTCTCGGAAGACCTCGAAGCTTGTCATACAATTCACTCATCCAACAATATCATAGTCTATTTTCGACTGGTTCCTAAAAAACCGCCCAATTTAGTACATTCAAAAATGTTACGACTACTACCTCCCCATTCCCACTCTACTCTTCATTGAACTCATTCTCCTTCCCTCTAGTTCTACTTCCCTTGTAAATAACGCAACTACTCTTCTTTTCTCCTCAATGTTGCCTTTAAGCAACACCCGCTACGTTTAGCATTTCCTGAACCCTGATTATATACGATGGACGGGATTGAGGCTGCCCTTACATTTCAAACCCATTATAGGAATCCACTACTATCTTTCCTCACAAATTTTGTGGTTACTCTTAACCCCCCACTCTAATTCCACAACTTTTTATCTCGCAAAGCCTCTTTCTTCTATTGATGTGGTGAAGATGCTAGATGACTTTGTGACTCCAGATGATGTAAAAATGCTAGTGCGCCATACTTTGAATCATCGCTTAATCTTGAAACCTGAAGCAGAGCTTGAGGGAGCCTCGGTTCATTCAGTAATCGACCGCATACTTCGTCAGATTGGGGTACCGGGAGCCTAGACCAGATGTTCAGTGAGAGAGGACGCACCATTCTTCTCATCGGAATATTTGTACTAGTCGGAGGTTTCGCCTTCACTAACTACTTCCTAACACTCCTAGGCATCTTTCTAATCGTAGGATCCGTCGTAACCTCGCCTTATTTCCAGCTTACCATACCTCTTGAAAGTCTTCAAGTCACAAGAGAAATTGACAAAACCAACTTTTTTCAGGGAGACTTCATCCATATCAAATTGACAATAAAAAACACTGGACGAAGCCGGATTGACTCCATTAGGATCTTTGATGTCTACCCGGATATATTCAGACTACTCTTAGGGAAGAACGAACTGGTAACCCGAATTGACGCCGGACAAACAATAAAGTACTCCTACATACTCCAAAGTCGCCTTCGCGGAAAGTATAATATCGGACCCACAAAATTCCAAATCCATGACAGGTTAGAGTTCAGGTTTGAAGAGCTGTCTGCCAGCAACATTGATGAGGTTCTTGTGTATCCGAGTTATCAAGACGCCAGAATTATGGAGTCACTCGCTGCTAAACGCCGTATGGGATACATGTTCGGAATCCATAGAACACGCCAGAGAATGGGTTCAGAGGATTTTGTGGGTATCCGCCGTTTTGTGAGTGGTGATGAGGCTAGGCGAATTGACTGGAAGGCCGTTGCTCGCACACACAAACTAATGGTGCGCCAGT
Organism: archaeon; assembly: GCA_016550485.1. Classification (GTDB taxonomy): domain Archaea; phylum Asgardarchaeota; class Hermodarchaeia; order Hermodarchaeales; family Hermodarchaeaceae; genus YT-063. Next base: position 13,932 of record JABXGV010000142.1, on the reverse strand, counting down.
TTGAAACCGAACGTAACATGCGCGTTTTCATCATACTAGACTGTGGAAATACGATGAGCGCAGGAAAAGCTGAAAACAGCAAACTCGAATACGCGATTCGCGCAGCACTTCTACTCGCCAAGACCGCAATGGAGCGGAAGGACAAAGTGGGGTTAGTGGCATGGTCTACTAGTCAAGAGACCTACCTCAAACCGGGTCTAGGTGAGGGACATTATTACCGCCTCCTCGACATCTTGGCCGCCATCGAGGCAGGGGGAGAGTTTGATTTAGCTGCTGCAGTCGAGTTCGTAGCAGCACAGGTTACACAGCAGAGTTTCTTCATCATCATCTCAGATTGCGAAGCAAATCGGGTACAGCTTGAAAAAGGTGTCAAGTTGATTCGTGGCCACAAACACAATGCAATAATAGTCGCACCTTTTGGACCGTGGTTTGAAATGGAAGACGTTTACTTGTCACCTGTTGAACGCGCCTTGGGTGAGGCAATTGTATACAAGTTACTTGAAGAGCGGCGCACTCTCTCACAGAGCTTTCGACGTATAGGCGTTCCAATCATTGATGTAGGACCAGGAGATATTCTCCCAACACTGCTAAGTGAATACTTGAAGGCCAAGAAGAAGGGAGTTGCCCAAATCTAGCTAGAAGTGGTTAACATGGAGGTGAAAACAACATTTCGCGAGTAACTCTTTTGGCGCTTCGAGGTGTAGCTGTCGCCGCCTTCTTAGCCTTTACGATGATTATTTTCGTCAACATTAATCCTCAGGTCTGGAGTTTGCAAGCCCTCGCCACATTTGCCATTGAGACCCGGAATTTCATAGGCACTCTAATCACGGTTCTTACTTGGTTTTTTGGTCTATTATTGGCGTTTTTGTTAAGGTTGGGGGAGGACGAGCTACTACAGATTTTAGAGGCCATCAATACATATTTCACCGCTCTTGGGTTTGGTAGCGTTCAAACAATTGAAGAAGCCATCCCTCCATTCCTAAGCAGCATATATTTCTTAGGTTTCCAACTGCTCTTCCTTGCAGCGATCATTGCTGGTATCTTATCCCTTTTCCGCATAAGTGGACGCCTTACGTCAATGTGTTTTGTCTCGATGATAGGACTTGCCATGCTAGGCGCCGCAGCCCCGTCACTAACATTCCTCGACACCTCCACTAGCCTCTTTGGGCCCACCTGGAGTACTGATTCGAATATCTTCATCAATCCTGGAGTCTTCTTTACTTCAACAATTTTTCTTGTAGCAATACTCTGTTACATTTACCTTGAAGCATCTTACCAAGTTGTGTATTTCCACTCACTTATCGAGCCACCCTCAATAAGAGAGGAACAGCTCCGACGCCAATTATCAAGACTTCGAAGTGATGCAGCGCAAGAGGTTCCAGTTAGACGCGACGCAGAGATTCCTGTTCCTAAAGTTCTTCAGCGAATGTTGGGCTCTGAAGCCTTTAGGGTAATGCGTGAAGTGATTGAGAAGAAATTACTTCGCCGCGAATGGCTTGTTGAGTTAGAAGAAGCTCACGAAATACGACGACTTAACGCCTTTGTAGACAACCTGTTTAGAGTCGATGCAGAAGCTGAAGCAACTCTGACTGCTCGAGCAGCTGCACCCTCTCTCTCAAAGATGGCGGTTCTCTCCATCGTTTCCACCGTAGTTCGATTCATAGGAATAATTGTTATCTCCTACCTGTCTTTTTATCCACTTTTCGTCATTGGGAGCAACGCGCCCTCGATTATCGTAGAATCTGTCGATTTCCAATTCCTCACTGAAAAAATCCTCCTCCTGCTTCTACCTTTGTGTCTGCTCTTTCCCCTTTCCTCTACAATTATTAGCCGTCTTCGTCAGCGGAATTTACAGTCATCAGAGGAAACTACAAGTCAATCACAACAGTAGCACGTTGCGTTATGCTTTCAGCCACTGATAAACCAATTTGGTGCACGTTAGGGAAATTTTGTTTTAGGATTTCGCCCAATCTTTGAGCGAGAATCCTAGCAAGTTCTTCTGCTGTCGTTTCGGTAACATCCAATATTAGAACATCCTTTGATGGAAAAGAATACTCTCTATCAGGAGTTTTAACCTCTGTTTTTTCACCTCTAGCTGATATCTTAATCTGAGAGGAGTAGGCAGGTAGAAGGAGCCTGTGATCCCATTCTTTACACAACAATCGTAGATGCTCCTTTATAACACGAAAATCAATGACCATTCCTTGAGAGTTGATTTCACCACTTATTCGGACCGAGACCTGATAGTTATGACCATGTAGCCTTTCACACTTTCCTCCTTCACTAACAAAGTGGCCTGCCGAAAAGCCGATGCCTGATATTTCTATTGAAGTCTCCTTTACCATCTTGATCACCACTAGTTCATCCTGTCTACTTGGATTGAAAAGCAAGAAAAAATTTGGGATGCGCCCACTGGGGGCGCGTTCCTACATCATTCCAGGAGGCATACCGCCCATTCCAGGAGGCATACCGCCGGGACCGCCAGGAGGAGCTTCACTTCGTTTAGAAGCAATGACATCATCTATTCGGAGAATTAGAGCAGCTGCTTCCGTAGCTGAACGAAGGGCGTGTGTTTTCACGCGTAATGGCTCAATAACACCTGCCTCCAACATATCCATAGTCTTGCCGGCAAAGACATCCACGCCGATGTTTGTCTTGTTGGCACCATGGTCAGAGCGAAGTTCGACAATAATGTCAATTGGGTCGTGACCCGCATTCTCTGCTAGTGTCTTGGGGACGATTTCCACTGCATCAGCAAATTTCCTCACAGCTATCTGATCACGTCCCTTTAGTGAGCGCGCGAACTCGCGCAGGCGTGTTGCTACTTCAATTTCAGGTGCTCCACCGCCAGGTACTACCTTGCCGTCCTCTATTGCATCTCGAACAACACAGATAGCGTCTCGGAAGGCCCGTTCTGATTCATCAACTACTCGCTCTGTACCTCCGCGAAGGAGAATGCAGACTGATTTTGGATCAGCACAATCTACAACGAAGACCATCTTGTCGTCACCGACCTTTCGTTCTTCCACCAGTCCACATTTACCTAAATCTTGTGCTGATAGATGAAGAACTGAGGATACGATACGACCACCAGTGGCACGAGCAAGAGCTTCCATATCACTTTTCTTGATACGGCGGACAGCTAGAACTCCTGCCTGGGCGAGATAATGTTGTACTTTATCATCAATTCCTTTCTGGCAGAAAACCACGTTCGCACCTGCTTCCCTTATCTTGTCGGCGATGTTTTTAAGCATCCTTGCTTCCTCTTCAAGGAAAGCTTTCATCTGTTCAGGGTCAGTGATGCGGATTTCAGCATCTATCTCTGTTTTCTCGACTTCCAACGAAGCATTAAGAAGAGCAATTTTCGCACCCTGCACTCTTGTAGGCATTTCGGAATGAACGACTTCCTTGTCAATGATCAAGCCCCGGATGAGCTGAGTCTCATCAAGAGAGCCACCCTCCTTCTTCTCTACCTTAATGTGATCAGTGTCTGCTATAATGCCTTTCGGGGTTTTTTCAGCAATTTGCAGCACCGCGTCAACAGCAATAGGACCAAGTGTGTCCACCTCAGAGAAGACCAGTTTGCTAGCCATTGAGGTATTAACAATCTGTAAGAGTTTCTCCCGATCATCCATCGAACAAGGGACACTCATACTTTCGAGAACCTCATCGGCTTTCTCTACCGCCTTCCGATAACCTGAGATGATTACGCTAGAATGAATGTTCAACTCTAGCATATCTTGTGCTTGTTTCAAGAGTTCGCCGCAGAGAATAACGGCAGTTGTAGTACCGTCGCCCACTTCAGCGTCTTGAGCCTTAGCGACCTGAACTAGCATTTTAGCTGCTGGGTGCTGCACCTCGATTTCGTCCAAGATTGTCGCACCATCATTGGTAATCGTGACATCTCCTAGACTATCCACTAGCATCTTATCTTGACCACGAGGTCCAAGTGATGAACGGATAGCATCAGCCAATGCCCGAATCGCCATTATGTTGTTGTGTCGAGCATCTCGACCACGAGATCTTTCAGTGCCCTCTTTCAATATGAGCACTGGTACTCCTTGCAACTGAGACATTTTTATGGTTCCTCAATTAGCTTGAATCGCCTCGGCAATCCTTGCACTTCAATAAAAGTCTTACGTAACTGCGACGAGAACAACATCGGTTCAGCCCAGTCCTTGTAACACAAAGCCATCTAGGTTTTACACAATTTAGCACTATTATGTGATTACAGCTCACTAAGAGGTGTGTAGTCCCAATCAGGGAAGATTCCCTTGAGAAGCTGTACGATTCCTCTGGACAGGAATAGTGATTCCATCAAAAAGGCCATGAAGAGGATTTCAATCCAGGCTTTCAGGATTATCCCGAGAACAATCACGTACGCCAATTCAACAGACCATCCTGTCAAGGGCGGTATTATGTAAACGAAGAGCCATAGGGTATAGAAGCATTCAGGAACATAGCTTATAGTGACGGTTACGAGAGGGCGTTTGACGAAGCGCTGGATAAGCCCACAGAAGCCGCCAGTCATCGCCTTACCAATAGGGAGGCTGATAACACCGATGAACCCCATTTGACCGTGAGTGAACCCGTAAGCGAAACCGGGGTAGATGCCCACAAGTGTCCCTGTGATTATTCCGAATATTGGACCTCCAGGAATGGCTGCGAGGAAGGTTCCTATGTGGCTGAGGTCAAGTGTTATTTGATTGGGTGCTAGGGGTAACTCGATAGATAGTACTGCTAGAGCAGTGCCTAAGGCAACCATAATCGCCATATAAGCGATTTTTGCTGGTGAAAAGTAACTGCTGGTTGGTTTTGACAAGGGGTTACCTCCATTAGGGTGTCGCCTTAACCCTGTTATCCTATATTAATAGTATCTACTCACTGGAGAGTACGGCTAGTTTGTAGAGATAGGGAAAGTTATTTCTTAGCAGAGTACCGCGACTGGTGTGAGGTTCAGTTTATGCCTGCTTTTCGCCATCCATTCCTTCCTAATGCTGGTGAGCAACAGAAAGCAATACTCGCCAAGCTAGGTATAACCAGTGTCGAAGCGCTGTTTAAGGATATACCTTCGAAGTTCAGGTTCAAAGGTAAAATGAAAATCCCTGAAGGGTTATCTGAAATAGAGGTTCGGCGCCATATCGAGATGTTGTTAGAAAAGAATTCAACCCCATATTTGTCTACTAGTTTCCTAGGGGGTGGGGTTTGGCCACATATGGTCCCTGAAGTTGTTCATTCGGTTACGAGCCGCACCGAATTCTACACCGCGTATACACCCTATCAAGCTGAGATAAGTCAAGGAATGCTACAAGCGCTCTTCGAGTACCAGAGCCTAATCGCGGAGCTTGTTGATCTTCCAGTAGTTAACGCGTCTATGTACGATTGGGCTAGCGCACTAGGAGAAGCGGCACTAATGACAAGTCGGCTAACCAAACGCTCCACTTTCTTAATACCGGAATTCATTGCGCCAAACCGAAAGGCGGTCCTAGCTACTTACACGGCGCCTGCAAATGTCTCGATACAGAGGGTTCCTAGTAACCCAGTCCAAGGAAAACTTGATTTAGAGAGATTAAAGGAAATGATGAGTAGCGAGATTGCAGGAGTATACCTTGAGAACCCTGCCTATCTGGGATACTTAGAGCCTGATGTCGATGCAATAGCTGAAATTGTACATGACGCGGGTGCATTGCTTGTAGTGGGTGTAGATCCTATTTCACTAGGGATTATTCGTCCACCAGGCGACTATGATGCCGATGTTGTTATTGGTGAGGGGCAGCCATTGGGTAATGGGGTTAACTTCGGTGGTTCCTTGCTCGGAATATTTGCTTGTAAAGACGACCGTAGAATATTGCGCCAAATGCCCGGAAGGCTGATAGGATTGACCACTACTACAGAAGGAGAGAGAAGAGGATTTGTGATGACGCTGCAAGCACGAGAACAACACATTCGTCGAGAGCGCGCGACATCGAATATTTGTTCCAATCAAGCGTTGTGTGCTGTAGCGGCAGCAGCCTACCTTTGTACACTAGGACCCACAGGCCTTCGGCGACTAGGAGAACAGATAATGCAGTTGCGGCACTATATGGAACGGCAAATGTCCAAACTTGATGGGGTTTTAGCACCACGGTTTCAAGCAACACATTTCAAGGAGTTTGTATTTTCACTCGAAGATCGTAAAGAAAGGCGACTTTCTATTCTAGCATTAATGAAAAAGATTAGTCAAGAGAAGATATTTGGTGGAATTCCACTGAACCTGGAGTTCCCCAAGTTAGGAGAATCCGCACTAGTTTGTGTTACTGAACTCCACACTAAGAGAGATATCGACAAGTATACTGCATCAATTCAACAGGCTTTGGAGGTGGAATAACTTATGAGCGGGTTTCGTCAAGCGCGTTGGAATGAGCCTCTAGTTTTCGAAAGGTCGAAAATAGGTACAATAGCATATTCTTTGCCTGCAGTCGAGAAAGAGGTGCAGAAGGCTTTACCTAAACCGATAGAGTCTATCCCTCCGACTCTAAGACGGCAAACGCCACCAGAGCTTCCGGAACTCTCAGAGCCCGAGGTCTTGCAGCACTTTGTACGTCTTTCACAGATGAATTATTGTGTGGATCTTGGACTATATCCACTAGGCAGCTGCACAATGAAGTATAACCCTCCAATAAACGAGAGAATTGTACAAAACCCCTATTTCTCTTGGCTACACCCACAACAAGATGAATCAGAGATTCAGGGCATATTACAGATTCTCTACGAGTTAAAGCAATGGCTTGCAGAGATTACTGGAATGAATCAGATTTCTCTTCAACCTGCAGCTGGTGCCCATGGCGAATTTGCGGGAGCCCTTATAATAAGGGCATATCATGCTGAAAACGACGAATTAGCTACTCGAAGAGAAATCATTGTCCCCGATTCCGCTCACGGAACAAACCCAGCTAGCGCAGCTATGGCAGGATTTAACGTTGTAGTTGTGCCCTCAAACAATGACGGGCAAGTAGATTTACAGGCACTCCAGTCCGCCGTGTCAAAACGAACCGCTGGATTGATGTTAACTAATCCTAATACTCTTGGTCTCTTCGAACAAAAAATCGAATCCATCTCCGAAATCATACACGACGTAGGAGGGCTTCTCTATTACGATGGTGCAAATCTAAACGCTAACCTAGGACGTGTTCGCCCAGGAGATATGGGGTTCGACATTGTGCACCTAAACCTCCATAAAACCTTTGCAACACCTCATGGCGGCGGTGGACCTGGTGCTGGACCAATAGGTGTTAAGGGAGCATTATCGCCCTTCTTACCCACTCCCCTTGTTTCCTTTGATGGAACGAAGTATTACCTCGACAAGGAACGTCCAAAATCAATCGGACGCGTCCACGGATATCTGGGAAATGTCCTTGTTTTACTGAAATCCTATGCATACATACTACATATGGGAAGCCTAGGGTTGAAAGCAGCAGCAGAGCATGCTGTCCTTAACGCAAACTACATCATGAAATGCCTAGAGGGTGTAGGAGGATACTCTATTCCATTTGCACCTGACACTTGGCGAATGCATGAAATAGTGATTAGCGCGAAGCCGCTTCTACGCGATACAGGGATTAGTGCCCGTGATGTAGCGAAAGCCCTCCTGGACCGTGGACTCCATGCACCAACTTTCTATTTCCCCGCGATCGTCGAAGAGGCTCTTATGATTGAGCCAACTGAAACCTTCAGCAAAGAGGAGTTGGATCGCTTCATAGAAGCCCTCCGTGAAATTGCGGAACAAGCTTACGACAATCCTGATTTAGTAAGTCGTAGTCCTCAACACACAGCTGCCAGCCGCTTAGATGAAGTAAGAGCCGCACACCCACGTACAATGGCTCTCTCCTGGCGTATGTACCAAAAGAGGTCGAAGTCACAATCCACTACACAAGCTTGACAAGCATACAATTCGTATGTTTTTCAGCAATTAGAGTCAACTTGAGTGAGTTCTAGCATGCCTATCCGCGCTTCTTTCGCCCTGTTCTCTTTGGAGCTATTAGTCCAACTTTACGACCGGGCGGCGTTGTGCGAGAGACAGAGCTGGGTCCGCCTGGACGCTGTTTAGCCCCGCCTCCATGTGGGTGGCTGCAAGCATTCATTGCAACGCCACGTACCTTCGGGTAGGTGTGGCCCTTTGCTCGTTTCATCTTGTGTTTGTTGCCTGCTTTGACAAAGGGTTTCTCTAGGCGCCCGCCACCAGAGACAACACCAATGCTTGCACGGCAAGTGGAGCTAAATGCTCTAGTTTTTCCTGAAGGAAGACGAACAAAGGTTTTCCCGCGACCACGGGTTAGGATTGTCGCGTAGGTTCCCCCAGCCCGGACGAATTTACCACCATCACCCGGCTGTCCTTCGATATTAAAAATCGGAGTGCCTTCAGGAATCTTACCTAGAGGAAGAATATGACCAGCTCGAATGCCTGCTTTAGGACCAATGAGGATTTGTTGGCCAACTGCGGTACCTTCTGGAACTAGTGTAGGATAGGTTTCGCCGCCTTCTAGTCGTAGTAGAGCAATCGGACAACCTCGTCCTGATTCATGAACTAAGTCTTCGACTCTTGCGACGAGATATCCCTTACGTCCCATAAGGATAAGCGGAGGATATTTCACTGCGCCCCTTCTACGATGCGTGAGTGCCCTGAAAGTAGGACTTCCACGCCCCCGGCGTTGTACGTATATTCTTTTACCCATTTCGTATCCTTCCTTCTAAAAGAGACCCAATTTAACTGCAAGATCCGCTGCGTTGTGTTCTGGAGCCAGTTTTACCAAGGCTTTTTTCTGACCCTGCGGTGTAATCATCGTATTCACTTTGATTACCTTGACCTCATACAATTCTTCAACCGCTTGTCGAATTTGCCCCTTCGTTGCTGTTCGGCGAACTAGGAAAGTCAACCTGTTCTCTCTCTCAACAATCTCCGATGCTCTCTCGGTAATCATCATTCGGATTATAACACGGTATGGATCCACTTTCATTCACATCCAAAGAGCCCAGTCCCAAGTTGGTTAATGGCTGATTTCGTCCAGAGCGTTAGCCGGCCTGGATGCGTTCCTGGAGCCAGCATTTCGGCGCTCAACTTGGTTACATATTCGACGTTTACACCAGGAAGGTTTCTAGCAGCCCTCCGGATGCCTTGGTCTTCTGAGATTACAATAAGAGGGCCCACTGGTCGCCGGTACTTCCGACCACGTCTACGTGCTGCACCGCCCCGGATTTTAACTCCGCTTTTGGATCTGAGAACATCATTCCACAAACCAAGAGCCTCAAGGGCTGCCTTTACCTCAGCTGTGGTTTGGAGTCCTTGTAATTTATCCACAACTACGAGAGGGAGTTCCTCAGCTGTGAAGATGTGTCCTCGCGCCGTAACTATATCAGTTCTTGCCGTAGCAGCAATAGCGGAGCATATAGCGAATCGACGCTCTTTCTTGTTGATTCGTTCCAAGGGATTTTTCGCCGATTCAGGTGGATGAGTGCGGCGCCCTCCAACAGTCGAGGGGGCAAAAGCTCCGTGTTGAGCAGATTGATATCCCCCACCTTTTCGACGAGGGATTCGTGATTGCCCATGACCAACTCCCCAAGACTCAGCGCTGGTTCGCTTGCCGGCTCTCGGGTTGACGCCCTTTCGTTGATAACCTGCGGATTGTTGTGCTAACACTGCGCGTCGGATTATATCCCGCCTTAATGGCGTGTCAAATATTGATGGAAGTTTTACGGTTCCCTTACTCTCGCCATCCAACGAGAGAACTTTCACGCTAGCCACTTCTCTTGCCTCCACTTCATCTACTTCTTAGGTTTAGTGCTGATGTATAATAGGTCTGGGGCTTTATCGGGGACCATTGATGGACGGATTGGTGCGCGTAGACGAACAAGCCGTTTAGCGGGTCCTGGAATGGATCCGTCAATGAGAAGAAAATCTGAGCGAATCAGCCCATAGTGTGGGAATCCACCAGAGGGTGTGATGTCATCACTTTTCTCACCGATTCTAAAGATGAATTTATTGTATTCAGTTCGTTGGTGATACCCCATCTGCCCAGCCCTAGGAGTAGTATACATTATCCGTGCAGGATGCCATGGACCAAGAGTACCTACCGCACGAACTCTCTTCCTTGACTTATGAGGAAGCTTCGCAACCCCAAACCTCTTGACAACTCCCTGCCAGCCTTTACCCTTCGTTACCGCAGTTACATCGACATAATGACCAGCTTGAAAAAGGTCACGAACCCGGATTTCCTGACCCAAGAGCTTCTTCGCATATTCAACTCTATCAAGCAGCGCACCCCCAGCTACTGCACACTCAATAAGTTCGGGTTTCTTTCGACTAACACCCGCTTGGCGCGGCTGCGTCATTAGAAGAACCCTAAGCTCATCAAACTTGTCCTGCATCTTTGTGAATTTATCTAGCGCAGCCTTAGCGTCATACTTGTCAGGCCACTGGAGTAAGCGTTGAAAGTCCTTTGGCATCTTTTCCGCCCAACACTCACCCGCCACTTGTAATGCATGCTCTGCCGGCCGATACCCTCGTATTGCTGCTACAAGCATAGGAGGCGTATCAACAATCGTCACGGCACGACTAATCTCCCGACCATACCAAGGACTTGTCGTCCTGTTGTCAGTGACAATTACATGGGTCATCCCTACCTTGTATCCCGCAAAACCTATGATTTTTGGGTCTCCTGTTTGGCTAGGCCAAGTACGAATACGACCAGTGATTCGACTAGCACGTTTGCGGGGGCGGTATGTGAGGCTTCCATGGCGCGGAGCACTTTGCTTGCGATGACCCATTGACACCACTACCTAGAGTGATTAATTATTGTAGCGACAAACTGGTTTACGAGCGAAATGTCGCCGAGCAACCGCTTCGAAGCTGTCCACATCATTTAAGCTTTTCGACAAGAAATCTAGCAAGACATCACACTAAGAGATAGCGCGATTGATAATTACTAATATTACACTTTTCATTCCAAGACCAATATTGCTTTAAACATCAATTATTAATCAAAAGTAGCATGGATCAAGAAGAAATCGCCGGGATAGCCTAGCGGTACGGCGTGGGCCTTGAGTGGTCGAGGTACAACTATGTCCCTTGCCCCTGCTAGCCCATGACTTTATAGTCTCGGGGGTTCAAATCCCTCTCCCGGCGCCACCCCTCTATGGCTCGTAATGCGAAATTACCAATCTTAAAGTAGGTAAATGAAAAGGTACCATTGCAGGAGTTATCAAGCAGGGATCGGGTTTAGAGCGTTGCAGTTTGAATATTTTGATGATGTCACCTCGGATCAAATGTTTCGAGCCTATGGAAAGGATTTACCGGAAGTCTTCAAGCATGCAGCGATGGCGATGTTTGGTATAATGTTTGACCTAGAAGAAGTAAAACTCGAGGAAGAAGTAGTAGTAGAAGCAATGGGAGCTTCCGAGGAACTTCTACTTTTCGACTGGCTGTCAAACCTGTTATTTGAATTCGAGGTCAGGTACATATTCTTTGCAGACTTCAATATCACAGCAATCGAGCGCGATGAAGAGGGAAACCTACACCTTACCGGGTTAGCACGTGGCAGCCTAAAACCTCAAGAGCGAACAACCCACGTCAAAGCAGTCACGTTTCACCGGTTCCGCTTGGAAAAAATTGATAACAGATACGAGGCTACAGTGGTCGTAGATGTTTGAATGAACGAACATGATGGTGATCGAAGATGAAAGAGAAACTGAAACAGCTAGATGAGTTCCATTTCTGGCTCGACAAGACAGCACGCCCCAAGATGAGAGTTGGCGCTATGATTGTTGGGTCCCGCCGAGTTGTCCAACAGGCAGAAGATAGCGCAGTAGAACAACTTACTAACGTCGCCTGTCTTCCAGGTGTAATCGAACCCGTCTTAGCAATGCCTGACTTCCATTGGGGATATGGCCTTCCCATGGGAGCCGTGGGTGCCTTTGACGCAGAGGAGGGTGTGATCTCAGCGGGTATGACTGGGTTTGATATCAACTGTGGCGTACGGTTAATTCGTACTAATCTAACTCAGAGTGAAGTTAAACCTAAACTCCATCAGCTTATGGAGGAATTATTTAGACGAGTACCTGCTGGCGTTGGATCAAAGGGAAAGATTCGGTTAAGCAATTCTGATTTAGAGAGTGTTCTAAAACTAGGTGCACGGTGGGCAGTAGATAATGACCGCGGGGTTGAGGCAGATTTGGAACATTGTGAAGAAAAGGGCAATATGGAAGGCGCTGCAACAGGATTACCAGGGCTTTCGCAGAAAGCGCTCGAACGTGGACGCCCCCAGCTTGGTACTCTAGGCGCGGGTAACCATTACCTTGAGGTCCAAGTAGTTGATGAGGTTTTTAGTGAAGAAGCTGCCTCCCGTTTTGGTCTGGAAAAGGGGAAAGTAGTTGTGATGCTACATTGTGGTTCCCGCGGTTTCGGTCATCAAGTCGCATCTGATTACCTGAAGAGCATGGAGGTGGCTGCGCAGAAGTATAAAATCTGGTTGCCTGATAGACAACTTGTCTGCGCACCAACCACGTCGCCAGAGGGGCAAGCCTACTTCTCTGCGATGAAGGCAGCAGTGAACTATGCTTTTTGCAACCGGCAGGTCATGACTCACTGGATCCGGAAAGGCTTTGAAACGGTTTTTGGGAAAGACTGGGAGAAAATCGGTCTGCACCTAGTCTATGATGTTTGTCACAACATATGCAAGCTGGAAACTCATGAAGTTAATAGCTCAAAACGGAAACTCTACATTCATAGGAAGGGGGCTACTCGCGCCTTCGGACCGAATAATCCGCTGATTCCCTCCGACTATCAGTCCGTTGGACAACCAGTTTTAATTGGCGGTTCAATGGGAACCGCTTCATATGTATTAGTGGGCACTGATAAGGCGATGAAGGAATCTTTTGGTTCTACCTGTCATGGTGCTGGACGTGCATTGGGTCGGAGAGCGGCTACAAGGAAATATCATGGAAGGGAAATTCAACGTTCACTTGAACAATCAGGTAAAGTGATAAAATCTCATAGTACCAAGCTACTCGCTGAAGAAGCGCCCAAGGCTTACAAGGATGTCCATATGGTGATTGAAGCTGTCCATGGAGCAGGAATTTCTCTGAAAGTCACGCGCCAGATTCCAATGGGCACAGTGAAAGGCTGACCTCAGAGATGTCATCTAGAACACCAATTCGAACACTACCAAAGAACCTCTCTATTGCGATTCCAGCCTCCTTCATTGATGTTTGTTCAAATTTAGCTCAAAAAACGGATCAGATTGGTCGTATTGCGCGAGCTGCGGCCATCAATCGAGTTAGTGAGCTTCTTATTTTCTCAGACGTTTCTAGCCGGGAACAGGGGTTCCAGCGTCGGCTAATAACACGTATTCTTGAGTATCTCGAAACACCTCAATATCTTCGGAAACACCTTTTTGGAAAACTTCCTGAGTTAAGACGAGTTGGGGTACTTCCTCCCCTTCGTACTCCACATCACCCAACAGAAAAACGTGCACGGAAGCTATCTGATGGCGAAATTCGTGAAGGATACGCTTACCGTGAAGAGGGCAAACTTGTCGTAGATGTTGGTGTTGAGAACCCTCTTCCCCTCCTGAAGCTAGTGTCTTCGCGCATACCTTGTAGAGTCACTGTTTCGATTACGAGAAAGACTAATGGAATGCTTGCTGCGCAACCTGCTACACCACCAACTCCTGAGATTTACTGGGGATATAAAGTCCTAGACATACAACAGTCACTAAGTGACTTCCTCAATAAACCCCATATTTATGACCTTGTCATCGCTACATCTCGCAAGGCATCGCCAATTCATGAAATGTGGACCGAATTACGTTCATGTTGGAAGGGCGCGAACCGTATTCTCGTTCTTTTTGGGAGTCATAACAAGGGATTAAAAGAAATTCTAAAACAAGACGGACATCAGTT
>JABXGV010000015.1 GCA_016550485.1 archaeon | reverse complement strand
GTCCTTCTCGATCCGCTTCATTGGTGGCTCTTCTCGAGCACACTTCTCTGTAGCCTTTTCACACCTAGTGTGAAATCTGCAACCCGGAGGAGGATTGATGGGGCTAGGAACCTCACCAATTGGTGCACGTCGAGTGTGCGTCAAAGTTGGGTCAGGGATAGGTACAGCAGAGACTAGGATTGCTGTATACTGGTGCTTCGGGTTGTCGATCACACGGCCCACAGGACCATATTCCACGATTTTTCCTAGGTACATGATGGCGATTCGATCGCCAACAAAACGGGCACTGGCAAGATCGTGCGTGATGTACAAGTAGCTCAAGTCGTATTTCTTGATGAGTTCCTTCAGAAGCTGAAGGACTTCAGCACGTATGGAGGCATCAAGCATGGAGACCGGTTCGTCGGCTACGATGAACTCTGGTTGTGACACAAGCGCCCGGGCGACAACCACACGTTGTCGCTGCCCACCTGAAAGCATGTGAGGATACCTATAGAGAAAGTCCTCAGGTGGAATGAGTCGAACATCCTCCATGGCCATCTTGACACGCTCTAATAGTTCTTCTTGAGTGGAGACGAGATTGTTTACCTGCAGGCATTCAGCTATACTTTGGAATACCGAAAGTCGGGGGTTCAGCGATTCATAGGGGTCTTGGAAGATAATCTGTAATTTTGGTCGTAATGCTTTCATTTCTCGTTTGCTGAGTGTAGCGAGATCGACTCCCTGATATGTAATGCTACCTTCAGTAGGCTGGGTAAGATTCAGGATGCATCGCCCTGTAGTTGTCTTGCCGCAGCCAGATTCACCAGCTATGACGAAGACTTCGTTTTTGTGGATGTCAAAGTCGATACCATCGACTGCTTTGACCCAAATTTGTTGTCGGCTTAACATTGCCGCAACAATGCCGCGCCGCACTGGGAAATACTTCTTTAGACCTCGGACCTGAATTATGGGTTCACCTGTTGACATAACATATCACTTCCAGACATCCTTGCCGAACAGTTGGTCAGCGTGGTGGCAAGCCACCCAGTGTCTCTTTCGGAGTTCACGAAACACTGGTTCTTTTGCCATACAGAGTTCAGTAGCGATTGGGCAGCGTGGATGGAATCTGCAACCTTCCGGCGGAAAGACCAGCCCGGGTGGGGACCCAGGAACACTAACAAGATGGTCGGAGCCAAGGAGGCTCGGTACTGACCGGATTAGCCCTTCAGTATAGGGATGCAGCCTCTCTTTGAAGATGGTTACAACATCCGCGTATTCGACAATTTTACCAGCGTACATGATCGCCACGCGATCACATGCCTCAGCTATCGTGGCAAGATCGTGGGTAATCAAGATGACTGAAAGGTTGTATTTCTTTTGTAGGCTCTTGAGCAGTTTGAGGACTTGAGCTTCAACGGTAACATCGAGAGCAGTTGTGGGTTCATCAGCGATGATTACCTTGGGTTCGGTTACAAGCGCCATGGCAATCATTGCCCGCTGCTTCATTCCACCACTAAACTCGTGGGGGTAGTTGTCAGCCCGAGTAGGGTCAACACCAACCACCTCCAACATGTCTTCCATCTTGCGTTGAGCTGCGTCTTGAGATACGTCTTCGTGGAGCATGATAGCTTCTGTGATTTGATCGCCGACGCGGAGAACCGGATTAAGAGCATTCATTGCGCCCTGGAAGCAAATGCTGATTTCCTTCCACCGGATTTTCCGCATCTCAGAAGGTGATTTCTGGACAAGGTCTATTCCATCGAGGAGGACTTGACCGCTAACCACTTTGCCAGGGTATGGCATGAGTTGGAGGATGGCATAAGCTGTTGTAGATTTACCACAACCTGATTCACCTGCCAGCCCCATAGTCTCACCTCTTTCTAGGGTGAAGGAGATACCGTCAACTGCTTTAACGGAACCCGCCTCGATGAAGAAGTGCGCCTTTAAATCCTTGACTTCAAGCATTGGTTTTGCCATTGATGTTTTCCTCCATTTGTACATTGTATCCTTTGTTTATTGTCTCCGTACACGTAGGCGTGGGTTCAGAATTTCATCTACTGCGTATCCTACCAGCGTGAAGGATAGTGCAAGCAATACGATGCAGACACCGGGGAAGACAACGTACCACCACGCGCCATCCGAATAAGCACCGCCTTGGGATGCTTGCATTAGCATGCGTCCCCAACTGACATCATTGGGGTGTGTCAATCCAAGGAATGCTAGTCCAGCTTCGGAGAGGATTGACCCAGCGACACCGAGTGTAATTTGTGCGAAGAGTAGGGGTGTAACGTTGGGTAGGACGTGTCGAAAGATGATGTAGAGGTCACTGGCACCGATGGCATGGGCGGCTTCAACATAGGCTCGTTGGCGTTCAGCAAGAACCTGCGAACGGACGAGCCGCGCGGTTCCCGTCCACCCAATCAATGCAATCACTAGCACGATATTATACCACCCAGCTCCTAGAATAGCGGCTAAGACAATCATTAGTGGTAGCCCAGGTATGATTAGGAAGAAGTCTGTGACTCGCATCAGAATCTCATCAACGAGACCACCGAAGTAGCCAGAGACAAGACCCACGATGAGTCCGACGAAGGTGGCGATAGCGGCTGCGAGGAGCCCGACTAGAAGTGCGATACGGGACCCCCAGAGGAGCTGCGCGAGAAGGTCTTCGCCGTACTGACCTGAACCGAGCGAGCCAAAGTAGTCGCCATGAATTTCTAGTACGAGGTCGTCAAAGTAGAAGTGTATAGTGGGTGTGTCTTCAGGTGTGGGGTCATAAACGATAAACTTGTAGCGTGCTTTCAAAGTTCCTTTTTGACCAAAGGTGTCCTGCAGTTGGAAACTATCGAAGATTTTACGGGGCGAGACTGTCCATGGCTTGCTTCCTGTGATGTAATCGCCACGTAGAATCAATACGGTTTCGTCTGTGTTTTCGACATACACCTCTTGAGCGATTTTTAGCCTTGCATCTCCGATGTTACCGGAGAAGTCGACCTTGTATTGATAGTTGAGGTAAGCCGCTCGAGGAGTATCTAGCTCATTCCATTCAAATGTATATTCCACCCAGGCCGAGGCATTCGGGTAACCGATAGTGTCATCATTATCATTGTAAACGAAATGGTAGCATCCAGCACCGCTTCCTGTTGCCAGCTCACCTACGAGGTCACTTCCTAGGCTAGAGTCGAACGCACCAGTAATGAAAGTAACATTCTGAGCAGTAGTTGCGTTGAAGGTAGCGCCAATTACAATTTTGATGTCATCAAAGTGCATTATTATCCGTGGGGTATCTGGCCCATTAGGGTTAGTGTAGTCTACAACCAGTCGAAGAGTTAGATTATCGAGGGTCGTCGGGAAGAGTTGGCTCGCGTTCAAGTGGGGTATCTGATTTTCAAAGGGATAAGTTACTCTGAACGTCTGGTCCAATGGGGAAGTCCAACTTCGTCTGGAGAATTGCCATGTGTCTCCGGTGGAGTTCTCGAGCCACCATGTAAAAGCTACCGTAGCACTGCCCATCTCTGTATCGTCGCAAAGGAATTCAACTGAATAAGCGTATTGGAGGTATACCCGAAGAGGATGATCTTCCAGTGCACCGCCAAGTGCGTTGGGGTCGAATTCAAATTCAGTGGTAATATTCTCCTGACTGGGTCCAAAAGAACTCGCACCCGTACTTGTGTCAATGTATTTGAACATAAAGGAGCCAGGTCCACTACCACCTAGTTCCGTCGGAAATCCATAGCTTTCGTTAAACTCTGAATGCAGCGTGGGAAGATAACCACCCTTGGAATAGGTCCATTCCGTGTCATTGATGGGGATGGAGAAGTTGGACATCATCGCTATGTATTCTACATAGTTGCAGTTTTCGCCATAGACCCAACCATCAGAATTGTCATCAAAGTGGGAATTTGTGATTGGATAGGTTTCTACAAACCCACTTGGATTAAAAGGCAACAACCATGTTGGCGCGCAGATTGAGGGGGCAAGATCGACTTCTACTGGTCGAGGCCATGGAATCAGTATTGGGGCAGTGACTGCCATAAGTAAGAAGAACAGAATAATGCCTAACCCAGCGATGCCCATCTTGCTTCTCCGGTACTGCTTCCAGAATCCAGCGATACGTGTTCTGTATTCACTAAGTCTTGACAATGTTTTCACCATTTTTACTAATCGTAGCGGACGCGCGGGTCAAGGAAGCCATACATGATATCAGCAATGAAGTTGGCAATTATCGTAGTGAGAGCCAGGATATAGAAGATAGCCTGAAGTACTGGATAGTTTTGCAGCATGACTGACTCGAAGATGTAGCGACCCAGCCCGTACCAATTGAAGACCGTCTCCGTTAGTGTTGCTCCACCAATTAGTCCTCCAAAGGTGAACGCAATCATCGTAACAAGTGGGAGGATGGCGTTCCTCATGGCATGCTTGTACAACACTGTGCGTTCATCGACACCCTTAGCGCGGGCAGTTACAATGTAGTCCTCGGTAAGAACATCAATCAAGTTGTTACGCATGACCAACATGTAACCCCCATAAGAAACCAACGCGAGAGTAATCGAGGGGAGAATCAAGTGATGGGCGACATCAAGCCCGTAGAGGAGAGGATCTGTATACGCGGGTACACTCACTGTGCCACTATAGGGTAAGAGCACCTGCCCACCTGGCCTTATGTAGAATCCGAATATGAGCATGAAAACCATTCCTAGCCAAAAGGTAGGTATACTATAGAAAGCTAGGGCAGTGGTTACTGCGCCCATATCGAATTTACCTCCCCGCTTCGATGCTGCAGCGACCCCAGTAATCACACCGATAATTATCGTTAAGGTCGCAGCCGTTCCCATCAGGAGAAGGGTGTTGGGAAGGCGAGCGGAGATAGACAGAATGACGGGGCGGAAGCCCTCGGTAAAGGAGTTTCCGAAGTTAAAGGTGAACATGTTCACTACGTAAACACCGTACTGTACTGGGAGGGGAAGGTCTAATCCCCACATTGCCCGGAGTGTTTGGGCCAACTCTGCCTGATTAGCTGCGAGATTACCACTAATTAGGATAGACGCTGGATCTCCTGGCATGAAGCGAAATACGAAGAAGTTGAAGGTAATGGCACCGAAGATAAGGATAATGCTGTTTAGAATCCGTCTGACGATAAATTCGCGTAAGCCCATTAGTTATTTTCCTCCTGTATTTAGGAAGGTGATTCTTACCGTGATTATCGACTTCATTTTTAAATCTTTATTTTGGTGCAAGTGCCTGTTCTTTCTCTTAATAAAGGCAGCTTCACCCCTTATCCGTGACAGGTCTAGCACTATTTTCTTTCAGTTGACAGGAAAGGCAGAGTAACATTTTGTGACCTCAATTTGTGAGCACAAAGAGTGAGTTTCCCTTTTATATGACGGACTATGTAGAAGCAGTTGCTGTATCAATTGTTGATGGTGAACCATACGGTTCTTTGACCCGGATATTTATAGAAACCGGGGCTGAACCCTCTCACAATTGCCAATACAGCAAAGTTTAAAGAAAAGAATGTATTGCCAAATGCTTAGATGGAGATTTCAATGTCTGAGAAAGTCTATTCGAGAAAACCGAGATACACGCAGATCGTTGCAGTGACATTCATTGGTTTAGTCATTGCATCAGGTGTAGGTGTCGTAATCCTGGATATTGATTTCTTTTCAGTATTTGATACTGCCAACCGCTTCATTCCCCGTGTCACTCGGTTTACAAAAACCGATGCAGAAGGGAGTGGCGATTCGCGTAACCTCACCTTGTATTTGAGTCTAGCAAACCCAGGTTCTCGTAGGATATTCTTCATTAAGGAGGGTGATCCTACACACCCCACAAATATAGAAGTTAATATCTGGCTAAATGATCATTTTATAACAAGCCAGGAAATTCGTCCTGACCTTGTTTTAATGCCTGGTTCGGATTATACCCTAGTAGTTAATTTCTTAGTTGAAGACGTGTACGACAGTTCTAGCTATGGACATCACATCGTTGAAGCAGAAGCGAACCATCAATGGTATTGGACTATTCAGTATCCAATGCGTATCTTTGTAGAGTGGCTCTACATCAGAGAATCTCATCTTTCTGCGCTCTGGTCAGGAATCGAGGAGGTGCCCGTTCAATGACAATGTCTGACAAGAGAAAGGAAGTGTTAATGAGTTATTTGCGGATGGTATTAATCCTCTTTGGCGGAGGAGTTATGTTGTGCTTCGCAACCTTTACAACACTTACAGTGTTAACAGACGGCTTCTCTGTCGTCTTTCTGATACTGGGTGTTGGAATCCTGATTGGTATGATGAGTAGCGAAATCCAATGGGCCATGGCCTCGGCTATTGGAGCCTTTTTCTTGGGAATGGCATTCTATGTTGGCTCAATCATGATACCAATATTGTTATTCGGGTCCGCAGCGTTAGGAGAGGTGCTAGTACTTTTTGGCCTCATGACAGTGCTTCGGATAATACACTTACAGATTTTTGGACTCTTCATAGGCACCTTCATCGGTCGTGTTATTGGCCCGGATTGGTACACACCAGGGAAAATCGCTCAACATCAACTCAGGCCTACTAGAAGAAAAACGGAGCCTACAAACGAATAAATAGAAGCAATAATGCGCTCCAACAGCGTGATATCCAACAGACGCAGATGCCTAGGCAATTATCTTAGGTGCTCCGAAACATTCGGAAATCCAGCTTCACTTTATTATCTATGGAATTCTTTTCCGGGGACCCTTACAAGAGTCATCACCCAGATACCCATTAGAAATGCAACAGACAATCCAATCATAATTATGATTTCAGCCCAGAGGATAAGGGAGAAATTCTGAGGCGTGTAAGTAAGCACAATATACAACAGTATTATTCCAGCTATAATTATCAAAGCTGGTACCAGGAATGCCTTAAGATTGAATGCGGATAATGGAGAGGGGTGACGTGGTTGCTTGTCAAGACTCGCTGATGTAAGTCGTGGATGTTGAAACCTTGAAGCGAATAATGATGCAACCTTCATTCTCAACCGGGCAAAAGTTGAGTGGTAGCATCTAAAAAAGCTGACGCTCTCAGCATAACCAATCAGTGAAATCCTAAGAGAAGTATTTACGATATATTAAAACCAGAGGTTAAACTTCCTCATAAGAGGTGACACCTTTGTATGTAATGAATAGCAGCCGAAACACAATAGCCC
>JABXGV010000141.1 GCA_016550485.1 archaeon | reverse complement strand
GCAGTAATCGTTGGCTTCGATTGACGAACATGAAAATCAAAGAATTGCATTCAGCACCACCCTTAAAGTAGATTAAAGCTGTGACAGAGCACGCGTAAAGTTTCAATATTGAAGTGTCGACCTGAAAATTTCACAACACACCGTATTGAGTCACCTTGTTTAATAAATCGAAGGGTGCCACGTGCAGATGCCTGCTTATCAAAGCGTAGAAAGAG
The DNA here is from genome assembly GCA_016550485.1 of archaeon. Lineage (GTDB taxonomy): Archaea > Asgardarchaeota > Hermodarchaeia > Hermodarchaeales > Hermodarchaeaceae > YT-063. The sequence goes on along the minus strand of JABXGV010000141.1, from coordinate 11,255 downwards.
TTGTCTCTTTCCATCATAATGCAAATCAAGACTTTGCTGCAGGTATTCCCGTTCCTGTGGTGAAATCTGAGAACCAATAAACTTCAGAGTTTTCACAATAAGAGAGTGGTCACTTAATGTCACTGTGACTCGTAATAGTGGATTATGAAAGTGCCCTCTCAGTGATTTTCGCTTAATTTGAACCGCTTCCCATACTTCCCCTACTAGAAGTGTCTTGATAGCGTTTAGAACTTTTTCCTCGTCTTCAGTAGCATGTACGAATGTACTAACTACAAAGCTGGTTGGCCCTGGTTCTGGCACCAGCACATCCTTCCCTCAGACTTCTATAAGTAGAATTACTTACCACGTCGGTGATGCGCTCGGATACTCGGTCGGACCTTCTCAGCGCCAGTTCCACGTTTTCGCAGACCACGCGAAGTCTTTCCAGCCGGAGATAACCCGCGGAACACACGACCTCTGTGTACGGAATCACAAACCCAGTTAATACGGGAATCAGCCTTAATAACAGGATGTGCTGGGTCGACTAATATCACTTCATGCCATAGATATTTACCATCTTCAGCCACCCAATATGAACCAATAACGCGAAGATTGGGATATTTACGGGCAACACGTTCCTCTGCAATCCACTGCCTACTCTTACCTGGAGTAATCTTTACTGTTCCCATTTTCTTCGGTTTTCGTCCCATTGTTGGTCGGGGCTTTCGTCTAGACCCGCGACTTATCCTATGGCGGACAATGATGTAACCTTGTTTAGCCCGATAACCCACTTGGCGAGCGCGGTCAATACGAGTGGGCCGCTCGATGCGAACCGTTGCGGGTTGCTTTCGCCACTTAATTAGACGCTGCCAAGTCAGTTCCTTCAAGTTCTTTTCGTGATGCGCGTATAGCTCTCCAACAAATTTGTACATTTGTATTAAATCTCCGTTAGGTGCAGGTATTCGGGTATCAGCCGCATCAGAATTGGGACAAAGCCGTGGCCCCCAATAGGACGGCGATTGGAGTTAGCGAACCGCCAATCAGTATAAAAAAGCTTCGGGAAGCCCTTGAAGGCTCGCTTGATTATTGCTTCAGATGCTTCAGAAGCTTTTCAGCGATAATCATAGAATTAGCAAGCTCGGCTTCTATCGTCATCGCCCCGATATGTGGTGTTGATACAACATTAGAGAAGGCTATAATTTTGCAGAGTAGCTCGTTTTGAAACGGTGGTTCTTCGGAAAATACATCCAGTCCTGCCCCACCAAGTTTCTCGGAAACCAAGGCTTCGTATAACGCCTTTTCATCTACGATGCCTCCTCTTGATGTGTTGATTATTATTGCTCCCTTTCGCATCTTAGCAATTTCAGCAGTACCAATGAGTCCCTTAGTCTTTGGATTTAGAGGCACATGGATGGTAAGAATATCTGAATCAGCTAACAATTCCTCGAGTGGTTTATAATCAGCGCCGATTGTTTTAATCACCTCAATACGATCTGGGAGTATATCGTAAGCTAATACTTGCATACCAAAGGCTAGAGCCCGCTTCGCTACTTCTTCGCCGATGAAACCAAATCCGATGATACCCAATGTTCTCCCCTTTAGCTCATTACCCTTGCAAGCCTTTTTCAACCATTTACCTGTCCTCATCCCCTGATCCGCGAATGATACTCTCCGAAGAACACTGAAGGTAAGCGCAAACACTAACTCGGCAACAGAAACTGAGGGGCCCTCAGGGGAATTAACAACATGAATTCCACGCTCTTTGGCAGCTGCTCGATCAACATTATCCAATCCTACGCCAGATCTGCCTATAATCTTTAACCGCTGCCCAGCCCTGATCACTTCACTCGTCACTTTAGTTCGCCCTCGCACTACAATTGCGTCGTACTCACCGATAACTTGCAGTAATTCATCTGCAGAGATATCTGTACGAACTACTACTTCTAGTCCAGCAGTTTCCATACGGGAAATCGCGTCTTTGTGAATGGGGTCTGTCACTAAGACGCGGCTCGTTTCTGTCATTCGTATCACCTATAGTGGATTCAGGCACCAAAGAGGGAAATCAATTTCATTTATCTTATGGACATACCATTATATCTTAACTGGTGGGTGTTATGCTCGTTGGCATTGTTGGTAAACCATCTTCTGGGAAGAGCACTTTTCTAAATGCTGCTTGCCGTACCGCAGCAAAAGTGGGTGCCTATCCATTCACAACAATCGAGCCAAATCCTGGTACTGCCTATGTGCGGATAGATTGTGTGTGCAAAGAGTTTGGTGTGAAAGATAATCCACGGAACTCAGTTTGCAGAGAGGGAACAAGATTGGCCCCTGTTGATATGTTAGATGTTGCTGGGTTGGTACCAGATGCACATGCTGGACGAGGCCGAGGTAACAAATTCCTTGATGAGTTACGTCGCGCTGACGCCTTTATTCACATTGTTGATGCTTCTGGATCACTGGATGCGGAGGGACGTGATGTTGAACCTGGCTCTTGGAATCCTTGCGAAGACGTGGGGTTTCTGGAACGTGAGATTTCAATGTGGATTGTCCAGATTATTCAGCGTGATTGGCGCCATATTTCTAGACGCACAGAAACGGAAAAGCTGAGCCTAAGTAAACTACTTGCAGAGAGGCTCTCAGGTCTAAATTTCGATGAAAATGCAATCCGGGCAGCTATGTTAGAAGCTAAACTCAAGACAAAGAAGCCCACAAGCTGGTCTGAATCTGACTTATTCACCTTTAGTCAATTGTTGAGACGTCATGCAAAACCGATGATAATCGCGGCAAACAAGATGGACCGTCCACAAGCGGCTGCCCATTTAGAGAAGCTTCAGCGGTTATCTGACTACCAAGTCATCCCATGTAGTGCAGCTAGTGAATTCGCACTCAGAACATTAGGTGAGAAAGGCATAATTAAATACCAGCCAGGTGACTCTCATTTCAAAATACTTCGTTCTGAAGCTCTTAGCGACAATGAGAAGCAACAGCTCGCACGCGTACAAAAAGAAATACTAGACAAATATGGTTCAACAGGTGTACAGCGTGTTATTAATACAATAGTTTTCGATGTACTCCAACTAATCCCAGTCTATCCAGTTGAAGACGTTGGGAAGCTATGCGATCATGATGGAAACGTCTTACCAGATATCTATCTAGTTCCGAAAGGCACTACCGCGAGACAACTAGCCTACAAAATTCATACAGATTTAGGCGAAACTTTCATTCATGCCCTCGATGCGCGTACAAAGAAGCGATTAAGCGAGAATTATGAACTCAAAGCTAATGATGTTATTCGTATCGTTGCGGCAGCTGCTACCCATTAGTCCTTAGCCTTGGCGCTCATAATGACCCCAGGTCTTTCTTGGCCCAAAGCTCTCAAGACCACGAGTTTGGAGCTGATGCCTCAGGGATTCAGCATAAGCTGAATTGATTTCCTTTCTTTTTTCTAAAAATGCAATTATCTCAAGAGCCTGTTCTTTAGTTTCACAGCGACGAATGAAGTCTATCGGGTCCGGTGAATAGCTGGTGAATTTTCCACGAGAAGATGGGACAGCTGCTGGTATTTGCTCGGTTTCCTCCCAACGAACTCCGTCAATTCGCACACGAGCCTCTGATGCTTCAAGCTCTGCAGCAAGATGAGGGAACCTCCTTCGAAATTGTTGCCATTGATCAGTCTCCGAATCTGGTCTCTCTGTTTTGGGAGCTTGTCTTTCATCTTCTTTTGTACTACGTTGCTTGCTCTTTTCTTTCACCAACATATTCGCCCATTTTTCAGTTTCTGACTAGTTTTCTAAATCTATGCAATAAAACCTTCCGTTCGAGCCCCACGTCTAAAACTTCCCATGGTAACGAGTCCGTCGTGGAGAGCTGCCTTGTCGCTAAAGCCTCTAAGCTGACTCCAAGTTGTTTGGCGGCTCGGAACCATGTTCCTGCGGTCTGCGGTCCCTCTTTCGCTACGGCAAGAATCACTGGCGCAATCTCAGTGGTCCCCCTTGAAAGAGCGGATTGTATAACGCTCCACCGGGGGTTTGCTAAGTCAAGCTTTATCCTACCAATGCGAAACGCCTTTTTCAGTACTGACAACCGCTTCTTCAATAGCGATAGCGGCATAAGACCACACCATTGAAAGGGTGTATGTGGCTTGGGTACAAACGGTGAAATGCTCACATGGAGCCTATGACGCTGCGGCGATAATTTTAGAAGGCTCTTACCAAACTCTGATATCGCTGTGATATCTTCTTCAGTCTCGGTAGGTAACCCGACAAGGAAGTAAAGCTTGAACAGATTGAAACCCGCCTTAATTGCCGCATTAATAATTTCATGAAAATCCGCGTCGGGAATCCCTTTCGCTATTACATCACGTAACCTTTGTGAGCCAGCCTCTGGTGCAAGAGTCAATGTTCGTTGACCTCCCCGCGATACTAATTCGAGAATAGAGAAATCAGTTAAATCAGCACGGAGTGCTGGTATTGAAAGCTGTAGTCCTCTAGTAACAATGGAGTTTAACAAACTCCCAAGATGGGAGTAATCAGCTAGACCTGAAGCAATCAGCGCTACTTTTTCGACGCCTGTACATCGTATTCCTTCATCAATAATGTTCTCGAGAGTACCTAAGCTACGTTCACGGCAGGGACCACTCTGGTAGCTGGTTAGACAGAAATTACAGCGCCGGTTACACCCACGCGAAACTTCGACGAGCAGGCTTCGACCAAACGCGGGTTCAATTGATGAGGAATATGGGGGTTCAGGGAGTATCTGGCATATTGAATGCGGTTCAGCATCAAGGTTGATTGTAAACGACCGTTGTGCTCCATCGCGCCCTGATAAGAAGAAATGCTCATCTAATAAGGAATCTAGTTCAACCTTTGATTTTGCCTGAATCAGTGCATCAATAAGTGAATTACATACTGGTTCTAGGTCACCAATGAGAAAGGCGTCAACAAAGGGTAGCATTGGGAAAGGGTTTTCCATGGCACAGGGTCCACCTGCAATAACCCAAGGTCGATTACGTTCAGCTGATAAAGGGGGAATATTAGAGCGAACCAACATTTCTACTGCACGAGAGTAGTCCACTTCAAATTGGAGGGAAAACGCAATAACATCAAACCGTGAAAGGGGTTGTCTTGATTCCAAAGAGTAGGGTACTTCATTTGCTTCATAGAAAACCCTCTCACACACAACATCATCTTTACTATTGAATAAGTAATAGAGCAGATGTGTTGCTAAGCTTGTCATCCCCGCTGCATACACATTTGGGTAACAAAGTGCTATTCTAAGCTTGACCTTTCGCCAATCCTTCTTGACAACATTGCGCTCCCGAAGAAATCTGGGCAACTAAACCACATGAAATTCATTGATAATCTAGAAAAAGGTATCTCAACGAACCTATGCCCAGTCTTTATCTGATGCTGAAATAGCAGTTCAATGCTTTCATCTACAGAGAAGTGTAAAGGCACTGGTTTTACTCGTCAGAAAGATGAACAAGAGCATGTAATGGTGGTGATTCGACTGCGAGACGACCCTTCATTGCCTCTAGTTCTGCTAGGAATGTTCGCAAGGCCTTTGCCCTCTTGAAGACCCTTACAAGGCCCAGCTCGTGAATACGTACTACTGCTACTTTATTCATCACTTCAACATAGATTCCGCCAAGATATAGATCGTGTTTAAGGAACACACGTCGTCCTTTTCCGTTTTCAGTCGCTCTTGCTTTCCAGAATCCCTGCCTCTGAAGCGTTCGTGCAAACATGTTGACCCAACCAGACTTAAATCAGTATTTGTTATTAATAAGCCTTATTGCTTTGTTTTTAATTATTTCTGTATTAAGTCGGCGTGAAATTCGGCGAAACACATCCTAGGCAAGGGTAGACCTTGAAAAAAAATTAGAGCATCAATCTGATTCTGTAGGCGCTTCTTTCTGAGATGTTTTAGGATATCCGCGCGCTCCCATTTTCTGTAATACTAGCTCTGCGGCATTGCTAGAAGCTTGCTCTTTCTGATTTCGCATTTCCTTAACGGGAAAACAATCTTTGCCCGATTGTAGATATCGCTACCAATCTTACCGAGAACACACTCTTGGACGAATGCATCAAATGATAAATCTGATGCCCGCTTCATCACAATTTCCTGCATTATTTTTCTAATCGCGGACTGTTGTGTAGTTTTCGCTCGCCGAACTGGAAATGCGATCGCATACACACGGAGACGGTAGCCGTCCTTTGTTGTCACATCAAAAATCCCATCAATGCGGCTGCTTCCCCTGCGAACTAGGCTTCGCAGATAGTCACGAGTGAAGTCGTGCCCAGCGAAGTGCGCAAACGCGTTATCACCCTTCACCTCATTGATCTGGAAGTAGAGTTTGATGTGTATCTGATTAAAATCACCGGAAATAGCATATAGTGTTGTTTCAACTCTTCTTCCAACAAGATGTTTAGGACTTGACGTCGGAGTTTCGCCTATCCCAATATTGCCAAAGGAGGAAGGCGCTATTATTGTAAACCAGCGCTTCTCTCGCCATTTGTCGCGAACACGAGATGAACGACTCATTACAGATTCACTAGTGACAGTTTATTTAAAGGAACGAGGCTCCACGAACAAGACTCAGCTATTTATAAGTTTCCTCAAACTAAGCTTCTTCGCTAGCTGGGCTACCTTCTTTTGTTTGACCAAGCTGCTTAGCAAGCAGTTCTTCGACGATTTCTAGAAAACGCTCTTCAAACCCTCTAGGTATCGTTGCCCCAGCGGCGATGTTGTGGCCACCACCCTCAGAACCACTGCCTAGTTCTTCACATGCTAGCCGCATGATTTCACCCAAATGGACGCCCGATTTGACTACTGGTTGGCTCGTACGAGCTGACACTTTAACACGTCCATCGCGGGTAAAGGCAAAGGCAATTACAGGCTTCGCCCAGTCTAGAATACGAGAAAAGAGAGCCATACCAGCGATTGAGCCGACAAGGGTTTCTGTAATTTTATCACGTGAATGGAAGGTTTGCAGCAGCCTCCGATTTTCAACTGCGCCTGAATCTTCTAAAAGCCAAGTGAGACCCTCCGCGAGTTGACGGCGGTGTTCTTTAAGGATTGTTTCGGCTTTTCGGTAGAGACTCCCACGATCACCCATACAGATTGCGACGCCAACACCACCTTGGCCTGAACGTCCACAGGCGTTGAGTAGAGTTGAGAATTCTCTAGCATCACGTAAAAAGCTGCCCAGATTTTCCCGTTTAAGAGTGTAGACTCGCCCTATAATGGACTGCGCTTCGCGAGCAGGGATATTTCTCTTTAACATGTAAGTTATAAGAGCTGTATTTAGTTGACGTTTCTCCTCCTTCGATAAGGACGCGATTGTACGCCAGCGATCGCCATCCTTTAAGTCTATTCCGATGTCAGAGAGAAAAGAAAGCGCCCCCTCTGGATCATTGCTAATTCCTGGTATGAAAGGGTCACTAGTATACTGTAGAGCTTTGTGAATTGGGCGAGTTTCTCGTCCAAAGACGCGGATATCAGTTGTTACCTCGAGGACATCGGCTGCCACTGCATCCTCTACTATAATATCTTTGTTTAGGCTCTGTAGTGTATGTTTTTCCCCTCTGTCCTGTATATCACCAATAGCACCAACTACTGCAAGTGCAGCTAAATCCTCATTTGAGGCCCCCAAATGCCGCGCAACAAGATAAGCAACACCAGCACCAGATATCTCGTGCGCCCCATCAAAACCGCAGAGATGAGGGTTTACTTGACGAATATTCTTGGAAGCGTTTTTAATTGAAGGCGGATGATGGTCCAGAATTACTACGGGAGCATCTATCAGAGCTGATTCGATGTGGTGTAATTGACCGCTTCCAAGATCAGTGAAAATATATCGTTTCTGTCCTTCCGTTGAAATATTAGATAAGTAAGCGCGATCAAGTTGGCGAACAATACGCAGCTGAAAGTATGCCCCGCGTCTATGTAAAGCAGTGCCTATAATCCCTGCAGCGGAGAGCCCATCCGAATCGAGGTGTGAAGTAACAAAGATCTGCTCTTTGGCAGTAATCCAATCATTGATTGAACCAGCCGCTGCATCTGCATATTCTAAGAAACGTTCTAGATTCTTTGTCAAGGATATCAGCCAAAATCCTGCTAACGCCTTCTTGCAAGAGACTTATAGTTGAGTTATTATTCGAGGATTCTTCTATAAGAATTCCGTCAAACAAGAGAAGCTTTACCTAATTAGAAGAGCAGCCTCTGAAGGTGTGTATTTCCAGTCGGAGGGGAGAACGGCTTTCTTGCGGTAGTACTTTACTAGACGTCGAATTTTACTTTCGATTAGCCTAAGTCCGTAGCTGGAGTGGAGGTCTTTTCTAGCCTCTTCTAAGTGTCGTCGAAGGTTGATGGCACGTTGAATGAGGTGGAATAAATCCTCGGGTACCTTAAGCGCCTGTCCATGATCTTTAAGAATTTGAGTAATAGTTTTTCCAGTGATTGCCTTGCAAAGGGGGACGCCATACTGGTCGCGGAGGAATAGCCCAATCTTGGAAGGCTGATGACCCTGCTTAGATAATTTAATCACTAGCTCTTCTACTTCTTCCGGCGTTTTGGTACACCATTCAGGTACCTCGAGTCGAATTGGTCGAGTTGAATGGGATTTGCCCCTTTTGGAGGTATGCATTCGTGCCATAGTCACACCTTAAGCTTGTGAAGCGTTCAGTTGGCTAGTATTCACCGGAGAGCTGGTTAGAACAACGGTATTTAAGAATATCTCCGTCAGGTGGTTTGTTGCTGCTTGCTGAGCCACTCTGCTAGTTTTGAAAGTGCGCGGGCCCTGTGTGAGTACTTGTTCTTCTCTGCACCCATCTCCGCGTATGTACGACCATCCCCCTCGATTGGTACAAAAACCGGATCAAAGCCCCAATGACTACCCCGGATTTCCTTTGTAATGTATCCAAGGGTTTCGCCGATGAAGATTTTACAGTGCTGACTGGGACTCGCGAATGCGACAGCACTACGAAAGACTGCCCTTCGATTTTCAACATCTTTCATTAATTTGAGAATACCCACATTTCCAATTGTGTCTAGTACGTAGTGAGAGTAAGGTCCCGGGAAGCCGTTAAGATGATGGATGAACATCCCAGCATCCTCTACAAAAACAGGATGGCTGACCTCTTGTAAAATCTGTTCAACGCTATGGCGAGCGATTTCCTCTAAGGAATCTGCTTGAAGCTCTGGAGGCCTATGCGGGTACTGTTTGATGGATATACCGACCTGGCTCAAGATGGCTTTTGCTTCTGTAAGTTTGTGTTTGTTTGATGTAGCGAACAGAATAGTGGTTGAGCACATCTTTCTTTCACCGAATCCTTTCTGTGATGTAACGGCCTCTACTTTCAATCGCTTCGACTTGACGGAAAATCCTACTAGCACCTCTACCGTATTCATTCTGATAGCCATCTTTGAATGCGTTAAAGCATTCCCTCCAGGATGTATGATGAGTGCTATTTAATGCACGACGTAGAAGGTGAATATCCGTACCGTAATCTTCGATGGAATGGGTTGTGGTAGCAAGCCCAAAATCGATGAAATAGACCTTGCCACTAGTATGGAGAAGCATGTTAGAGGTTGTGAGATCACCATGGCAAATGTGGGTGTGATGTAAAAGTGCAACAGATTTTCCTATTTGCTTGAATACTTTCTGCTGCTTACTCGAGGAGAGAGTCTCGAGGTGCTCCATAAGTCGATTAGCTTCGATATATTCCATGATAATTGTTGCCGTCTCTAAATTCACACTGTAAATAATGGGAGTTGGAACACCAGCCCTCTTGGCAACATTGATTGTCCTCGCTTCGCGAATAGTTCTTTCGTGTCGAAGTCTTTTATCAAGTGATTCAACCCGGTAACTTTTGGGGATACGATGTTTTCTGACGACTCGAATCCCATACCATTGCTCTAGGAAGAGCATCGCTTCTGCGCCTTTTGCTAGGACAACTGACATCGTTTGTCGCCTAATGCCACTCTATCTTAACTTGATCGAGACGCCATTTGGGCATCACATGACTAGCTGAAAGAGGTGTTTCGATTTGTTCCCTTTGTAGAAGTAATCCAGTATAAGCAATCATGGCACCATTATCACCAGCATACTTGGGAGGTACTGATGCAAAGCGAGCTGAATGATTTTTGGCTACTATTTGTAGCATTTCGCGTAACCGCTTATTGGCTGCTACACCACCAGTAACAAGAAGCTCAGTACGTTGAGTGTGTGCTAGTGCTCTTTCCACAACCTCGGTTACCATAGCAAACGCTGTTTCCTGTAAACTATAACATACTGTTACCAGGTCAGCACCTTCTTTCAATAAGCGCTTTGCTGCTGTTAATAACCCCGAGAACGCTAGGTCCATACCCTTAACTGTGTAAGGAAGCGGCAAATAGGTTCCATCTGCTTTGCGCGCCAGCTCTTCGATTTTTGGACCTCCTGGATGAGCAAGTTTCGCAGCGCGCCCAAACATATCAAGCATATTGCCTAGTGCAATGTCGAGAGTCTCACCAAAGATACGATAGCGATTACTTTCTAGCGTAGTGAGTTGTGTATTGCCACCGGAAAGGTACACGACAAGGGGACGTTCTGCCTTACTGAAGAAGCGCGCTTGCTCTACATGAGCGACACAATGGTTTACCCCCAGTAATGGTATTTTGAGAGTGTATGCTAGAGCTCTTGCCATAACCGCGCCTACCCGAAGCGCAGGAGGGAGACCGGGACCTTGAGAAAATGCAATCGCATCGAGCTGTCTCAGAGAAATCCCTGTTTGATCCATTGCATCTTTGAGCACTAGAAGACAAGATTGTTGGTGATGCTCAGCAGCCTCTCTAGGATGAATGCCACCCTCTGTAGGAGAGTAGACAGATTTAACGTCCGCGAGAATTTTTCCATCAGCATCGACGATGCCTACACCTAAGGTATGAGCTGTACTCTCTATTCCTAGGACAAACATGCTACACCCTCAGGCAAGTCCTAAAGAAACGATGATAAGGGCGTCTCTTTAACCGCATATCTAAATCTGCCTTACCTACTCTTCCTCTTTCCTAGTGGGCTTGAACTCGGTAAATCCACACTTTCCACAAGCCACTCGATCAGGATGTTCTGCCATGAAGACACCATCACCGCAGCGGCTACAGAAGCGGCGTTCTCTTGTAATTTTCCCATCCTTTCCAACTTTGTAGTATTTGTGAGGTTTTGGCGTTTTTTTCACCTTCACTTCAGATTTTAATTTTGCAGAAGAGGGTGTTGTATTAGCTACTTTCCTCCTCTT
>JABXGV010000140.1 GCA_016550485.1 archaeon | reverse complement strand
GGTACAGCGAACAGTAGCAGCCCAAGTAATATCAATACAATATTCATTCGGCGCAACAATAGCCACCTTATTATCTTCATCAATCAGAGCTAGGCAATCTGACAAGACTCAGACTTTAAATTCTTTTCTGAAGCTCGCAGATTTTATTAGAGTCGCTCAAGGAATTTCTCTTTCTGCGCAAAGAATTAAGAAGTCCCTAAGCCATCAGGAATGTGAATATGGTAGCGTCTAGGGTTGTAACCGAAATTCATAGGAAGCTGTTTCATTCGTTAATGGGCCTAGTGGCTATTGTAAATTGGATTGGCGGTCCTCTTCTCTCAATCGGCTTTGCAGGAATTTGTCTAGCCTTCTTCCTAGGATTTGATTTCTCTCGAGTACGAGTCTACGGTTACTTTCCTTTCCGGCGAGTAACTGAACGAGTCATGCGTTCTGCTGAACGAACAAAACTTGGTGCTAACGTGTTTTTCGCAGTAGGAACCCTATTCTCTCTACTCCTACTCTACTTATGGGGGTCTTTTCTTCTCCGATTCGGACTCGCTTGCTATTGGATGCTCTCAGGCTGGCTGGCAGTTAGCGCTGTGTTAGTTTCAGCAATCGGAGACGGAGCAGCTGCCATTATTGGAATGTCGATTGGGCGTCACCGGCTACGAGACAATAGGACAGTTGAAGGCTCCATTGGCGGATTTGTGTTTGGCTTTCTTACATTCCTCCTACTATCATATTTCATAGGCATTCCGTGGTTCTATGGACTTATTGCTGCTGTGATGCTTGTTGTAGTAGAAATTGTTGCACTCTCGATTAACGACAACCTCCTTAACCCCGTTGTTCTTGGAATAGCACTAGCGGTGTCAGAGGTTTTATTCACCCTTTTCGGAGTTGTGTGATACTAGAAATGGACTTTGATAGTGAATACTCGACATATCTCCGAGATGAACTACGACGTCTTGAAGCAGTAGCACAAGCTGCGCGAAGAAAGGGACTGGATCCATGTAGGGAGGTAGAAGTACGTCCAGCAGATGATGTTGCGGGTCGCGTTGAGGGGTTAATTGGACCTCCAGGGGTGGCTAATCGGATACGCGAGCTAGCTGAAGAAATGACGCCGCAAGAAATCGCTTTCCAAGTCGCTCGTGAAATCGTACACAAAGCTATTGATGAAGTACAGGATGTCGAGGTTGCTCTGGACCAAGCCATCCGAACAGCATTAGCAATCCTAACAGAGGGAATCACGGCAGGACCCATCGAAGGAATAGCTCAAGTAAAAATAAAGAAGAATTCAGATGGCTCCGAATATCTTGCTGTTTACTTTGCAGGACCAATCCGTGCAGCAGGAGGCACTGAGGCTGCTCTAATAGTTGTCGTTGCTGATGATGTTAGACGAGTTCTTGGACTAGACCGATACAAGCCCACACGGGATATCATAGAACGATACGTTGAGGAGGTAGCGCTTTACAAGAGAGTAAGCCACCTCCAATACCCCTCTACCTCCGAGGAAGTCAGACTTGCAGCCCAAAATCTTCCAGTAGAAGTAACCGGAGAACCCACTCTTGAAGCGGAGGTATCTGGCTATCGCGATTTACCAGGTGTAGAGACAAATCGCATCCGAACAGGTGCAATACTAGTTCTAAATGACAGTATCCTTGGCAAAGCCCACAAAGTGGCGAAAGAAGTGAAACGGTTGAAATTACCCGGTTGGGATTGGATTGAGCGCCGCACACCTCAGAAATCCGTAAAGACAGAGTCCTCACAGACGGTCAAGCCAAATGATAAATTCCTCGAGGATATCATCGCGGGACGCCCGGTTCTTGCATACCCTTCTAGGAAGGGCGGTTTTAGGATTCGTTATGGTAGGGCGAGAAACACAGGACTCGCAGCTCTGGGCGTTCATCCAGCAACAATGGTTCTTCTAGATAACTTTGTAGCCTGCGGAACCCAACTGATAGTCGAAAGGCCTGGTAAAGCTGGGGTTGCCATGCCTGTTGATTCAATCCATGGTCCGATTGTGAAATTATATGATGGAAGCATTAAAAGAGTGGATAGCGTTGCGGAGGCTAAAAATCTCAGAAGCAAGCTAGCACGAATACTATTTCTCGGCGACCTCCTTATCGCGTTCGGAGAGTTCAGAGAGAATAACCATCTTCTAGTGCCAGCTGGGTATTGCCCAGAATGGTGGATTCAAGAAGTAAAACGGGCGCTATTAGAGATTTCTCCATCCCAAAAGGAAGAGCTGGAAAAAAAGGTTGACCCTAAACGACTAACTAAGCTTTTCCAAGATCCATTATACCAGTATCCTGACCCCTGGCAAGCCCTAGCCATTTCATCTATCCTTTCCATTCCTCTTCATCCTCGCTATACCTATTTCTGGGAAGATATCACTCATGAGCAACTTATCTTCTTCCAGCGATGGGTACAGAGTCTCACCGTAGAACACGATGAATCACATGTAAACAGATTAATCGGCGAATTAACCCCCGAAATTGAAGCAATTCTTGATGAGCTTTGTATTCCCTTCGAAAAAGAAGAAGCGGCTGCGGTATTCCACGAAGCCGCCCCAATACTACACTCAATGTTCGTTGGAGAGAAACAGTGCCCGATAGTCAATGTGGAAGATGAAAAAAGTGATGCTTTGTCCATCATCCAGAAACACTGGTACATCCCGATTAAACAAAAAGGAACCTTCTTTGTTGGCGCGCGAATAGGGCGTCCAGAGAAAGCAAAGCGTCGAGAAATGAAAGTACCCGTTCACGGGCTCTTTCCCGTGGGAATGGCTGGTGGCCCCACACGAGACATCATCAAGGCGGAAAAGAAAGGCAAAGTAGACGTTGAAACCACACTTCGTAAATGCCCCAAATGTGGCGAAATTGACATGTTCTTGACCTGTATGTCCTGTGGGGTCGAAACCGTTAGTGTAAGCTGGTGCCCAACATGTCAGGAATTCAGAACCGAACCAACTTGCAGCAAATGCCAAGAACCGACCACCTCCTACGGACCAACCACACTAAACTTGAGAAAGCAGCTCCAGCGAGTCCGCCGCCTTGTCGGCGCTAGGCTCCCGTCTAGAGTAAAGGGCGTTAAAGGACTGATGAGCAAACACAAAATCTCTGAAATCCCCGAAAAAGCCGTACTACGCGCCCGACATGACCTATACGTCTACAAGGATGGCACAATCCGTTTTGATATGACCGACGCCCCCTTAACGCACTTCACCCCCAAAGAAATCGACGTAACTGTCGATAAGCTCTTGGAACTCGGTTACAACGCAGACATTCAGGGCAAGCCTCTAACTCGAGAAGACCAAATCCTCGAACTTAAACCACAAGACATCGTCGTCCCTAGAAACTGCGCTAACTATCTCTACCGTATCTCACACTTCATAGACGAGCTGCTAACAGACTTGTACGAACTAGATGCCTACTACAAGCTCAAATCGCCAGAAGACATCCTAGGTCACCTAGTAATAGGGCTCGCCCCCCATACATCCGCGGGCATCATCGCCCGTGTCATTGGCTTCACACCCCTGCGTGTATGCTACGCTCACCCTTTCTGGCACGCGGCAAAACGCCGCAACGCTGATGGTGACGAGGATTCGATACTACTGGCATTGGATGCGTTGATTAATTTCAGCCGGGAGTTTTTACCTGCGCGGCGAGGTGGTACGATGGATACACCATTAGTGCTCAGTGTGTCTCTTACGCCTGCCGAGGTTGATGACGAGGCGCATAATATGGATGTTGGTGGTATTTATCCCTTGGAGTTTTATGAGCGGGCTAAGTTCTTTGTTGAGCCTCGAGGTGTTGAGAATGTTCTTGATATTGTGGAGCAGCGTCTGGGGTCTGATGCTGAGTGTAGAGGCTTTCTTTATTCTCACCCTACGCGTGACGCAAATTATGGTCCCCCTGTTACTTTGTATACCAAATTGAAGACGATGGAGGAGAAAGTGGATCGGCAGTTGGCTTTAGGGAGACGCATTGCCGCCGTTGATGTAAGGGATATGGTGACACGGTTGCTGAAGTCCCATTTCCTTCCTGATATTTTCGGTAATATCCGTGCATATACCTCCCAGAAATTCAGGTGTACGAGTTGTAATGCCAAGTTTCGCCGCATTCCCTTAGTTGGTGTGTGTACCAAGTGTGGCGGCAAACTTGTTCTCACCGTCACAAAGAGCGGAATCACAAAGTACATCAGCTTAGCACGCCGGATTGCGGAAGAGTACGACCTCCCGAAGTATTATCGCCAACGCCTAGAACTAGCTCAAGACGCTATCGATTCGCTCTTCGCCTCCGAAGAACCCGATCGACAACAAACAAGGTTAGGAGATTTCACCGAAAAACAGGGGAGCGAACTCTCCTAGTCAGCTTTTTGGAATATACGGAGCAAGTCAGCATCTCTGATAATTCCGCAGACCTCTCCCTTGGCGGTCGTCACAACCATCTGGTTAATATTGTGTCTCCGCATGCTCTTAACGACTTCTCCGATAGTGGCCTTCTCGAAGGTTGTGATTGGCCCTCGTATCATAACTTCTGAAACAATCTTATCGGGTAACTGCAGTTCTTTTGTAGCGATGTGAAGGACTGCCGTCGCGTCCCATGACCAGTCTGTGCCTTCCCCGGCCGCACTCATAGATGAGAGTCTCCGTTCGTTTACGATTTCGCCTAGATTCATTATGTCGCCGACAGATATCACACCGACAAGATCTCCCTCTTTCGAAAGAACTGGTAGCATGTCTGCACCAGCTAATCTCATCACTGCGTATGTAGCTCGCAGGGGTGTGTTTTCCCAAATGCACACAATTTGGCGTTTGACAAAAGGTGAAATCAGCTCATTGGGGTATTGGGTGCTGACAACTTTCCTAATAATTTGGTGAATAGTTATCATTCCCTTTAGACGCCGTTTTCCATCAACCACTGGTATTTTTCGGAGGCCTTGTTCAAGGAAAATTCGTGCAGCATCCTCTACTTCATCTGATGGCGATACGGTTGGTGGGTCCCTCCTCATCAACAAAGCTAGTTGCTCCTCCTCTGCCTTACTCATCAGATCTGCTCGTGTAACCATTCCTGCAAGCTCTTTTGAACCCTTTTTTAGGAGAGGAATTGTATTAGTTCCGTGTTTGGCCATTAGCTGGAGAACTGTCGCCCGTGTGCCTGGTACCGTCGAGTGCACAAATTCTGTTTGCATGATTTCTTCTACTTTCAAGCAGGTTCGCCTCAAGACATTGATGATGAGTGAATCTTGTAAACTCCTATGATAGAGAAAAATCCGATATGATAAGACTAGTTAAGGCGCCTTAAAATAATTCCTACCGAAGACGCACATATTCGTAGGCATCACGTGCCGTGTCGAAGGCGTAATGAACTTTCTGGAAATTCTGGCGGAATTCTGTAACATCGCGTGCTACCTTCGATGGTCCCTCACCATCAAACACTAAGCGTTTGAAGAATTGGGCGATAATAGACATCTCGTCTTTACCCATGCCCAGCCGCGTTACTTCGCTTGTACCCAATCTTATTCCGCCAGGACGAACGTAATCCCTCCCCATCCGTTTGTCCCATGGCAATAGATTTCGGTTAATGATGATGTTTGCCTTTTCCAGTTTCTCTTCCACAGCGCGCCCATTTCGTAAAGGTGTGTCAGCCACTTCGATGAGAAGAACATGGGATTTTGTAAACCCTTTGTGTTCAGCGAGAACCTTGAATCCTGCTTCAGACAGTGCCTGACCCAGCGCCTGAGCATTTGCAACAATTTGTTTTCCGTACTCCTTCCCAAAAGCGAGCATTTCCGCCATCACAACGCCCTTGGCAGCCATATGGTGGAGGTGATGGTTTGAGTGAAGCGCGGGAAATACTCCGCGTTTGAGTCGGTCAGCGAACTTCGCGTGAGATACAATGCATCCTCCCTGCGGCCCAGGAAGTGTCTTGTGGGTGCTGAAAGTCACACTATCGGCTCCTTCCCTCAGGGGATCCTGGAAGTTATCGGTGGCAACCAGCCCAGCAACATGTGCTGCATCAAAGTTTACATAAGCGCCATATTCATCCGCGATTTCAGCAATTTCTTTAACAGGATGAGGGAATGGAAAAACTGATGCCCCAAGCATGTAGATGTCAATGTGCTTTCCACTTTTCTCCAATCGCCTGATTCTGCGCAGGGTGGCATCTATGTCAATATTCAATTCCTGCTCGTCATACTTGAAGTACTGAATTTTGAGCCCCCGTACTCGACCCGCTGTTCCCCAGAGCTTATGCTTAGCAGAGGAGATATGCCCTCCCGTGGGAATCGACAAACACATCATCCGATCCCCTGGCTCAGTAAAGGCAGTGAGCACACTCAGGTTAGCGAGGACACCGCTAATTGGCCGCGTATCTGCGAACTCTGCCCGAAATAGCTTCGCGGTAAGCTCGTTCGCCAGCAGCTCAACTTGGTCGATGTATTTGCAGCCAGCATAAACTCTTTCCCCCGGCCAACCCTCAGCATATCGATCCGAAAAGTCAACAATCATCGCCTCTTTAACAGCTGGAGAGTGAACATTCTCTGACGCGATAAGCGGGATAGCTTCATGCATCATGGCATGATGCTTCTCCATTAATTCAAAGAGGCGTTTATAGGCGGCACTAGCTTCAGAGGTTTTCATTTACTTTTACTCCTAGTGAAACCGATATTGCAGGACTTCAGAGTTGTAGGATTGAAAAACATTAAAAGCTCTTGCGGTAAACGTAGGAGCAGCCTTAGTAGGAAGGTTCATTACCATGCCCAAATCAAGGAAAAGACGAAGCCAAGAGGGGCCGATGCCAGCGGCAGGCGCCGGGTTGATTCGGTTCTTTGCTGACAGCTCGGAAGGAGTCAAGATCGGGCCGGTCAGTGTTGTTGTCCTATCGATTGCTCTTCTTATCTTTGTTCTACTAGCTCAGTTCGGGCTATTCTCGATTTTTGGAATTTGAGGATTGCTGGAATACTAAGAGAAGCCCCAATCGACACTACGTCAGCTGTGGCTTCCTATCGCCCTGCCTGTGTTGGGTGAGTTTGTCTTACTAGAAGCTTTATAGTGCTGATTATTTCCTTGTTGTAGATAGTCTTCTACTTGACGGGGAACCACCAGTGTCGAGATTTGCTACCGATTTCCAGCTTGTAGGTTCAAAGAACATAGCCGTTATTGCTGGGGTGCAGCGAATCTTGTTTGATCCTCTCAAACCCCCAAGGCACGTGAGCACGCAACAGAGTGTTGCGTGTGTTTCGCATGCGCATTCTGATCACACTGCAGCATTTGCTAGTTCAATCGAGAAGTATGCGACGCAAATCACACTCGATATCCATCAAGCTCTAGGGGGGCAAACACGGAAATCCCAGCCCGTCAAGCTGGGTGGCAAAATCAGATTATCTGAAGGAGTCGATCTCCATGTTCATTCGGCAGGGCATATGCTAGGCGCCGCACAATTCGAAGTCGAATGGAATGGTCGTCGGCTGGTATACACGGGGGATTTGAACCTCAGTTCCACGCTGATTACAAAGGGCGCACAGCCAATCCCTTGCGACATCCTTCTCATCGAGGCAACATACGGACGACCCGACGCGATATTCCCCCCAAGAGAGTCAGTTTGTGCAGAAATAGTTGAGTGGACAAGCTGTTCACTCAAATCGAAGAAAATCCCTGCCTTCCAAGTCTATGCGAAAGGAAAGGCACAGGAGCTACTTCGTATTCTCAACATGTATCTCACCGTACCGGTGGTTGTTGACACGACTGTAGCTAAGGTAAATGAGGTCTATGTACGTCACGGTGTTCCGTTGGAGTATACGGCAGCCAATACTGTCGAAGGCCGGGAGTTGATAAGGCAAGGAGACTACGTTTACATCTCACCCCAACGGTTCAACAGACGCTTCTTCCCCGCGGGTCATCGCTTTGTTCGTGCGAAAGCAACAGGCTGGGCTCAAATCTTCCCAATGAAAAGCGTTGACAAGGCATTCGTCCTCTCAGCCCATGCAGACTTTCAACAACTACTGCGTTATGTGGAGGAGGCAAAACCTGAGGCAGTCTTTCTCGTCAACGGGGAAACAACAACCTTCTATGCGGTTCTCGAGAAATTAGGAGTAAAAACTGTCAAGCCTGGAAGGGGTACAAAACTGCAAATGCGCCTTTCGGACTTTATATAACGTGATACAATGTTTACATCGAGATACCAGCACTATATGTTGACCCGCCTAGAACCTCTTGTGCTGCCTTCCCCACGATTTCCTTGTTAGGTCGTGATGATGTATAAACTCTTACGATATCCAGATATCCCTTTAGCGAATTGATGACTCTAGACACATCTGATATCTGAACAGGAACCTTGGTTCCCCTAATATACGCAAAGCCAGGGATTTCCATGGGATCCATGGCTGAGGAATGGCGATAAGGAAGAGAGGGAAGGAGTGGTGAATCAATTCGGACCGTTTCAGGTTCAACTTTTGCCTTTGCAGCTATTTCTGCTTCAAACTGCTTTCTGACGATGTCCTTTGTGAACAAATCAAGTGTGGGGGTTTTGTCAACTATGGCTTCAACGGTGTAAACACACGACAAGAAGTCGCGCCGCTCTAACCGTTCAATCAGTGGACGCGACGCCGTGCACTCCTTCAAATGAGTCCAAACTGCATAGTCATCCATGTCGAGATACTCGTCAGGCGTCTTGAATGTGGAGAGGCCAAGCTCTTCATCTGCCAATTCAAGCGCGTCGGCGATCATTATCTGCACCGCTCGGCTACTGCGATGGAAGTAAATGGAGCGAAAACTGAGGACCCTCGAAATCAAGAAGGATTCCAACGCTGCAAGGGCAGTTACGTTAACTGCCAAGTCTCCCTTGAAGACTTCAATGGTGTAAAGGAGACGAAATATATCGACATTTCCATATTCGGCCCCCGTATGGAAAGAGTCCCTCACGATGTAATCCATTTTATCTACGTCAATAGAGCTTCTGATTACTTGGTTGAAGTATGGGTGCTTCGTTTGGTGCCGTTTTCCTATCGCCTGCAAACTCATTTCCTTTGGGTTAACGCCTCCATCCTTCAGGATGTCTGCGAGTTCTGTTTCTTGAATAAGCCAAGTTGTGAGATCCTCATGGTTGCGGCCCTGACGAGCCAGGAGCGATTCGAAAGTGTGTGAAAACGGACCATGTCCTACATCATGTAGAAGCCCAGCAAGTCGAAGAACTTGGATGCCCTTAGCTCTAGATGTGATTCGCCCCGCGAGGACACCTGCCAGGTGCATGACACCCAAAGAGTGCTCAAAACGAGTATGATTCGCGCCCGGATACACAAATTCAGAGCCTGCAAGCTGCCGTATTCGCCGCAACCGTTGCATGACCCTAGTGTCTATTACATTCTTCTCTAATTCCGAGACTGTGATGTACCCGTGGATTGGGTCTTTGATAATACCCCACGATTTAGAGCCCATAAAATCAGCCCGATGAAGTCGCTAACCATAACGAAGCGTGCAACTCTCTCTTAATTTATTCGAAATCCTCATTCAGGGTCCTTTGAAGCCTCCGTCGCTTCTCCCCTCTTGACTATGAGCCTTCGCACAGCCTCCAATACTGACCCGACGTAGGCTTCTCCCTCCTTTGAAAGGAACAGGCTCACAAAAACGATGCCGCCCAGCTTCAGCGCCGCAATATCCGCCATCGCCCTCACCGCCGCTTGGAACCGAGTTCCAACAAGACAGGAGGTCGCGGTTGGCGAAATCTCTCCAAAGGGCGTAGGTACACCCACTGCCACCGTACCAAAACGGTACTCCCCATCGCTCACCAAGATTAGGAACCCATTATCCAGCTTGCAAGTTGCCACAGCAATATTTGCCCTGCCAACTTGAACCTTCTCCTCTACAAATTCTAGACCACTAACCAAGCCTGATTCACATCCATCAAGTACTGAACTGCTTACTCGCTACTATACTAAAGTAGTTCCTGAACCACAAATCAAGTATTTATCATCCAGCTAACCGCTTCAGAAGCTCCAAACCCTGTTCGTGGCATGAACTGTATTCCACTGGGGGGGTCGCCCATAATCTCTGCATACCGTTATTCCCGTAAGAATCCGGAATGCGGGATTCTTCTGCACCCCCTTATTCCCGTAAGCGGTATGAACTGTTGACCTTGCAATAATCCTTCGAAATCGTTAGAAAGTAAATTCCAGTAATAGCTCCATCCTGATCAGCCCTAGAACTATCAATAAGAAGTAAATTCGTTAGGACCCCCAATCTAACATCCTACTAATCTCTTCATTATTTCCCATTCTCGCTCGATACCGCGCTCATACTCAGCCATCATGCCCGGGTCCTTGAGGAGGAAGCGGAATCGCCCTTGAGGCTTAATCCAATCAATCAGCGGCTTCCGCTGCACTTTCCCCTCCGCAATCAACTTACTCCGACCCAAGAAACGATACTCGTCACCCTCCCGCTCCCACATAATCCACGCCCCACTCTCCACGGCCAGCTTACCCATATTAACCGTGTCCCACGTCGGATAACGCCACCCAGTCGGGCAGGGAATATGAATCTCAATGAAGCGGGTACCAACGATATCCTTCGCCTTCTTGTACGTATCATAAATCAGTCGAGGATAAGCAGCAGAAATCACACCAGTATACGGGATACCATGCTCCGCCATAATACGAGCCATCGGCTTACGATGCTGCCGCTTCCCAGTAGGAGTTGTCGTCGAATACGACCCATAAGGCGTCGCACCAGATCTCTGCATGCCAGTGTTGCCGTAGGCTGCATTGTTGTAGCAGGTGTAGATGAAGTTGGTTTGGCGTTCTGCGGCGCCGCTGAGGGCTTGGATGCCGATGTCGTAGGTGCCGCCGTCTCCCGCCCAGGCCATTAGGTTGATTTCTTTGTCTTTTCCGAGGTGTTTGAGGCCTGCGGCGATCCCTGACGCGGCTGCACCGGAGGTCATGAAGGCGGTGTTGAGGACTGGGATGCTGAGCCCATTCTTGGGGTACAGGCCTTGGATTACGCTCATACAACAGGCCGGTACGGTGAGGATAGTGTTGCCGCCGAGGGCTTTGAGGGCGTGGCGTATTGCGATTGTGGCACCACAGCCTCCGCAGGCTGCGTGACCCCGCTCGATGTACTCTTCTCTGGGTAACTCTTTGACTTTTACCATTTGTTTCACCTTTTCAACCCATAGAATATTTCAGGCCCTGCTTCGCCTTTGTCCGCAACGTCAAAGCCTACCTGAATTAGTTTCTCTAAATCGGTTTGGGTTACGTCTCTCCCACCTAATCCAGCGACGACGCCTTGGACGGGGATGCGATTGTTGCCACGGTAGAGCGCTGAGCGGATTTCGGTTGCTTGGCCACCAGTGTGTCCATAGGATAGGCTCCGGTCGACAACGACAAAGGCTTTGGCTTTTGATGCGAGTTTTTGGATTTGCTCAACGGGGAAGGGTCGGAACACGCGGAGGCGTGCTGAGCCCGCGGCGATGCCCTGTTGGCGCAGATTCTCAACGGCTAACGTGGCTTCCTCGCCCATCGTGCCCATGGCCCACAGGATCACTTCTGCATCCTCGCAGCGGGAGGTGTCGATGAAGCCACCGTGACTGCGTCCAAAGTGTTTTTCGAACTCCCGCACGACACGAGGTATGAGTTTCCGTGCTGCTTCGAATCCCTCGTGAATGGCGTAGCTCAGCTCGTAATAATATTCAGGTCCAGCAATGTTTCCGGTCGCCATTGGATCCTTGGGGTCTAGCTTCCAGTGCCCTGCCTTGTAATCAGGGAGGAAATCGCGGATTTCCTTGTGCTCATAGACTGTGGTCGGTGTAAAGGTGTGGCTCAGGATGAACGCATCAAGACATACCATACTCGGTAATAGGACCTTGGGGTCCTCACTCAGACGGAACAGCATGAGCACAGTATCATAGACTTCCTGGTTATTCGATGCATAAAACTGAATCCAGCCCGTATCGCGTTGTGACATCGAATCCGTATGATCAGTCCAGATATTCCATGGAGGTCCCATAGCTCTGTTGACGACTGGCATGACAATAGGGAGGCGCGCGCGTCCCGCCCAGTGCAGCATCTCGTGCATTAGAGCCAAGCCGTGGGAAGAGGTTGCGGTAAAGGTACGCAAACCCAGCGCTGAGGCGCCAATGCAAGCTGCCATGGCGCTGTGCTCGCTTTCAACTCGTACGTATTGTGAGCTTAGCTCACCCCCCTCGACAAAGTCCGCAATCTTCTCGACGATCGTTGTCTGGGGGGTAATTGGATAGGCGGCGATAACTGCTGGTTCGGCGGTTCGGGCAGCCCAAGCGGCTGCGTGATTGCCGCTGACTGATACGACTTTGGGCATTGTTTTGTTCACTCCTTTGAAAGTACCTCATTCTTTGGCTTCGGTTTCGCGCACGCGTGTAATCGCGTTTGCTGGGCAGACTTCTTCACAGATCATGCAGCCTTTGCAGTAGACAAGGTCGAAAGTCGGTATTCCTTCTTCATCCATTGTGATAACTGCATCAGGGCAGTACATCCAGCACATCTGGCATCTCGTGCATTTCTCACGGTCTACTACTGGACGGAAGATACGCCAATCTCCAGTGTTTCCCATGGCACCCTTTTCTGGGTACGTGATACAGGTGATACGGTGACTCGGTGGTTTCCGCTTCAGTTTTGCCATCTTAATACCCCTTCACTAGTGCATCATACGCGCGTTGGGCGGCCTCGACGTTAGTTTTTATGACTTTGTCTGGGAGGCCTGCAAGCCCTTTTTGTATGGCTTGTTTTACGTTTTCGATTTTGACGATGTTTGTTGCGCGCGCAACCGCTCCTAACATGATCGTGTTCACAACTGGAATTCCTGCGACAACGATTCCTGCATCCAAGGCGATTTTGGTAGCATCCACAGTTGAGACTTTTGCCTTGACTTTAAGCTTGATGTCCTTTGGAGCCCTTGGTGTATTCACAACTACGAAGGTATCTTCTCTTAGACCGTCTTGAATACTTGGAATTTCAAGGAGGGTTTCATCAAAAATAACGATCGCTTCTGGTTGGTAAATATATGAATGGATTCTGATAGGCTTGTTATCTATTCGTGTGAAAGCCATTACTGGAGCTCCACGCCGCTCTGCACCATAATGTGCAAAAGCTTGAAAGAATTTATCTTCGAGCTCCGCGGCCCTTGCTAATATCTTGGCTCCGGTGACGCCACCTTGTCCGCCGCGACCGTGAAATCGTATCTCGAATAGCTTCATAGGAGAGTCCGCCCAGTTTCTGGTCCTGTTAGTGAGCTATTTGCTCTTCTCTAAAAAGGCTTGTGAAGTTTCACGTTATTTAGACGAGGGTGAGGAGCAGCAGCGAGATAAAAAATGCGGTGCCGAATGATGCTAGCCCGACGCGCTTGGCGGTTCTCGCCGAGACGGGTATCAGGTTGGTGATGGTTTCGACCGTTCCCTCACCCATCACATGGAGGGGTTGGGTTTCTCCGACTTTGATGGCGATATGTGTAGGTTCTATCTTGTTGGCTGCTTCGCGGGTGACCTCTTTTACTGCCTTGATGATGGCTTCTTGGGGAATGTCGAGTCCGATTGGGCTGTACCCCTCGCCTTTGGTTGATATAGCGGCGACTTGGTGTGTATCTGTGGTGAGGATTTCGGCTGCTTCGACAACGTCGGGTACGAGGGTTTTCAGTAGTTTCTCTCGGAGTCCAAGTGCCATGTTATTACCATCTATGATAACGTATGCCATCCGCTGCCCCTTTACTTCAATTACAGATGCAGTTATGCCTTCTGGGCCCATGCCCACTGCTGGTCCGTATTCTTGCATCTGTTTGGAAGCTGTACCGAGACCTGCGTCTCCTCGTTTGAGTTTAAGTGCCTTCTTTGTGGCTTTGACGGCTGCATCAACCATTTCTTGTACGAGTGCAGAGTCTTCGAAAACAGATTCTCTTAGCTCTCCTAGGCAGTTGTGTGTATCGATCACAATGCAGTGTTTCACTAATTTCTCCACCGCTTCTTTTACTCGTCTACCCACGGGTAAGCTAATGTCATCCATTTCCTCGGGTGAACGTGAGATAACGATGAGAGCGGTATCGCCAAAGAGTTGGCATCCAGCTTGAATTGTACCCGATGATGCGCGCACAAACTGGGAAACCGAATCAACTTCTTTTATCTGGTTGTAGGCTTCTTGAACATCTGCGAGTAATAGGCTAATCTCATCACGGGCAACAAGATTCAGCGCGTGAGTTGCAGTCCCATGTGGTGCACATGCAACAACACCCAGTGTGTCTCGTCCCCATTGAGCAATGGCACTTGGGAGGGTACTACTTCCTGTATCTCTGAAAGGACCAGGATGTATCCCCGCGATGACGAAGACGAGTTTCGGTTTTTGTTTCGCAGTTGTGAAGCATAGAACTGCGAGGGGCAGTTTGGTTCTCTTGCCAATCTGTTTGAAACATTCCTCGATTTGGTCGGCTTGTCCCTCCATCCAGACCATTAGGAAGCCGCGGAATAGCTTGATGCCATCAACATTGAGGGCTTTTTTGAACTTCCTTCCAACCGCATATAGCAGCAATTGGACACAGAGGAGGTAAATGATAGAAAGGAGAAGATAAATTCCCACAATCTGGAATAAGATTGGGGAAGTAAATAGCGGTTCAGTAAGAATGAAAGAAACAAAACTAGTTGCAGGGAAAACAATGCTGATGAGGGCTCCCTTTACACTCCCTACTGTAGTAGTAATCAGCACTACGAGGTAGGTGATTGATAAGGAGAATGCGGCACCGAGAATGAAGCCGCGAAGGAAAAATAACGCTGTGATTCCAGAGATTGGGACGCCAAGAAACGCGTAAACAAGATCAATTATCCACCCGATAAGGGTTGAGAGTAGCCAGAGGGCAAGGAGTAGAATTGTAGTTACCATGATAATGCCAACAAGCCTGTGGACGCGCAGAATACCGCGTGCTCGGGTTCCCAGCGACAGAACAAGCGCTGCAAGGCCTGCTGCTGGAAGGATGAGAATGAGACCTCGTATCGCCCCGAACACGATTGCAATGATATCGCCTGGTGTACGAAATAGCTGGGTTAGCCCCCCAACTACAATCGCGGCTATGACTATCACTGCAACCATGTTTCGTGGTCGTGGTAGGCTGAATAAACGCGTGTAAAGTGAGATGGTTTCCTTCACGTCGTGACTCATAACGTTCCAGTCCTTTTCGTCTACAGATTAAACTCTTATTGTTCTTCGGAGGCACGCTGGAATCCAAAGAGGGTTGGGCATTGACCCATAAGACATGCTCTGCATTGAATACACTTCTGCTTTTCGATTCTAGCACGTTGATGTTCTAGAACAATGGCGTCCTTATGGCAGAGCGATAGGCAGATCCCGCAGCCTGTACAAAGAATTCCACGTAACACAGCTTTGACTAAAACTTCTGCTTCTTTCTCAAGAATTGCCCCCATTCCCTTGATGGTGAAGTCGCCGCTCTCGAAAAGTGTATACCTAAACTGCACATCTCCCTTTCCACTGAGCACCTGCACAATTCCCCTATCTACGTCATATAGAACATCCCCCAAGGCTGGGAGGAAGGTGATGGCTAAATCCAATGGAATTGGTTGATTAAATCGTCCCTGTAGTATTTTTTCTCCATCCTCTTCGCTGATAGAAGTGATAGTGTATGCAAGCTTCTCTAGTGTCGTTTCACCTGTTTCAGGTGTAAGCGAAATGCCCAGTTGTCGAGCTAGTTTTCGTATAGGTGGGGGGTGATTCCTCCAGCGCCAGAAACCGAATTTTAACCATTTCTCTGATAATCCCTGTTGCTTGGTGATGCGAGTAGCCACCTTCCGCCACCGCCTCCATTCTTCCGGATGAGAGGATTGTAAAGTCGTAAACTCGCTCATGTCAGAAGCAGGGCAAAACATACATCCAATGCGTTCGAAGCCACGCTGGTACAGGACATTATATGGAGCGTTCTCTTTCATGAGATAAAGCCAAATCATCAAGGCAGTCCAATCATGGATTGGGCTTGCACCTATCTGCTTGGGGACCCACGGGTTTCTCCATACTCTTCTGGATTGCGATCGACGTTGCGATTCGTAGCGGCGCTGACCAATGAAGCTCAGGCATCCTTCAGGAAAGTGCTCTTCGATCAGCTGGGCGGTGGGTCCGAGTTTCACCGTTTTACAACAGACTCGGTAATCACGTGCGACAAACCCGTATTGTTCGAGAACACGAAAGAATTGATCCTCATTGACCTGTCCGACTAAGAGCCGCTTCATAAGTCCTAGATTGGAGGTCGTGGTTGAGACGTTCTCGACGGTTTCAGGGAATTCGATGCCAGTATTGATGAACATCACGTGGAATTCATGGTCTCTGAGCGCCTTCCTAACCAGAAGAAGCACTACTAAGCTATCTTTCCCACCTGAGAAGGCAACTACTGGATGTTTAGTAATTTCAGTAGTTGTAGAGCGTATGAACCTGATCGCCTTCCTTTCTAATTGTTGAAGCAGAGGGTCATTCGCTTCTACAACCTGCTCCCATGTCTGTCCACCAGGTAGAATCTTGGGGTCGGCTGGTGGTCCACTATATCGATTTCGAACGGCAACACCTCGATTTCTCGCTTGCATTTCCTCTCCTGTCATCTGCGCGGTTCCAGTTAGCACAACGCTTCCCTGTTGATTTACAACAAAAACAGCATCGCCAGATTTTATTGATGCATCTGCTGCTTCAACACCTGGTCCCATTAAATTCGCGCCGCGAACTAGAGCCCTCGCAGCTACATCATCAACGGCGACACATCTACCGGGGAGTAGTTGAGCTAATCTTCGGGCGCCCTCTAACTTTGGGATAAACTCCCAAGATAGTTGTTCGAGCCTGAACCTGTGTAACCCGATTATCTGTCCGTCAAGGATTACTTCCTCGCACCGGTCCAGCTCTGGAATAGCATTCAGAAGTACAATCTTGTCTGAGGGAATCAGCCCTCGTGCAGCTTTCGCACCAAATTGTACGGAAATCGTAGAGCGAAGCGGTTTGATATCGCCCTCAAAAGCGGGGCGTGCGTCGCCTGGTGGTGTTACTCTGACTTTACTCGTGGCTGCCCCACATCGACCACACTGCTTACCCTTGGCTATGGGGAGGTTGCACTTCAGGCACCAGGCGAGAAACAAAGGGCCGAGATACGGTTTCCTCTTCTTTTTCCTTTTCATTGTGGGGCGCATCGAAGTATCAACTAGGCAAATAAATACCTGCTAGCAACTATCTCATTATTGAAGATTGAATCTCTTTCCAGATCTCCGAGCGAAGTCGCTGGACATCAGTGATGCTGATTTCTTCCGCTTCTTTTACCGTCTTTGTTAGCTGGATTACGTTTCCAACAGCTGATATGTTGGCTACATCGATTGGCAGTTCAACTCCTAGGCCCTTAACTTGTAGTTCAACTTTTCCTGGGGGAAGAGTGATACGTAGGCTTCGGACGATACCGATGCGTCGGGCGCTTCCGTCGATAACCTCCTTACCGACGATGTTTCCTGGAATCTGCAACTCGTAAACTTCTGCATTGGTAATAGATGGGTACTTCTCCGGCAATTGAATAACCCCTTAGAGTGATAACACCTTGCTAGTTGGATATAAATTCAGTCTGACAAATGATATAGCAGGTATTAATTTATTCGCTGATATGCATGAAAGCTAAAGAATTCGTCACTCACCCACTGATTAAACCGCGCGCTATCGAGAAACGGTTATACCAAGAGACCATAATTGGCACGGCGATCAAATGGAACACTCTCTGTATCTTACCAACTGGTCTAGGGAAAACGCTGATTGCTGTATTGGCTGCTGCGTATCGACTGAAAAAATTCCCTAATTCCAAGTGCGTGTTTCTGGCTCCAACCAAGCCCTTAACGCTTCAACATCAAGAAACATTTCAAAGTGCAATGAACTTATCCGACGAGGATTTACAGCTAGTGACAGGAGAAGTTCCACCTGCACGTCGTGAGAGGGTATGGGACAAAGTACGGATAGCGTTCATGACTCCTCAAGTTTTGCAGAACGACATCCTTGCAGGACGTTATACGCTGAAGAACGTGTCTTTACTGGTGGTGGACGAGGCGCATCGGGCTGTTGGTGATTATGCCTACGTCTTCATCGCACAGCAGTATTACCAGCAGGCAATTTCACCCCTTCTCTTAGCATTGACGGCGTCACCCGGATCTGAGGTAGAGAAGATCCGTGAGGTGGTCAGTAATCTACGGATAGAGAATATTGAGCTTCGTACGCGAGAAAGCCCTGATGTGGCGCCATATGTTCCATATGTTAAGTTTGAATGGCTTGAAGTGCAGCTCCCAGAAAAATTTAGGGAAGTTGGGCGTCGACTGAGACAAGCTATGAGGTCACGATTGCAACCAATAAAGGAGGCAGGATTCATAGAAACACGTGATCTTACACGGGTTGGGGTTCGTGATATTCTCGGGCTTCAAAGAGACCTTCAGCGGCGAATTGCAGCTGAAGCCCAACCCCCTAGTCACTTGTACCAGCTCGTATCTCATTGCGCAGCGTTGATACGGTTATTTCATAGTGTGGAGCTGTTAGAGACTCAAGGCATTTCAGCACTGGCAGCGTATTTGTCGGATGTCTTCAGTAAAGCGAAAAGAAGTGGTGCCTCCAAGGCAATTCGTGAGCTAGTTCAGGATACAGATTTTCAGGAAGCTAGGCTACTCACCGAAAAACTCCGAGCAGGGAAAGTGGAACACCCTAAGCTTCCCGTTTTAACACGGCTAGTTCATCGTCAGTTCAAGGACGACCCGAATTCTCGGGTTATTATTTTCTCTCGTTTTCGTGGAACCGCTCAGCTCATCGAAACAACACTCAAGGAATTATCTGGTGTTCTGCCTGTCCGGTTTGTCGGGCAGGCGAGCAAGACTGATGATCCAGGTTTATCCCAAAAAGAACAAGCTGAGATTCTTCAGGCGTTTCGCAAAGGAGGGTACAATGTTCTAGTGGCCACCAGCGTAGGGGAAGAGGGCTTGGATATCAAAGAATGTAACCTCGTAATCTTCTATGAAGCTGTGGCAAGTGCTGTACGGTTAATCCAGAGACGGGGGCGTACTGGTCGTACTCAACCAGGACAAGTTGTTGTATTAGTAGCTAAGGGGACTCGGGATCAAGGATACTATTGGTCCGCAATCCGAAAAGAAGCTCAAATGAAGGAATTGCTACGGGAAATGAGAAAGATTTCCCGTGATGTTGCGCGAGATAGGAAACAAGCTACGCTCAAAGATTTCATGACACAGGCAACCCCCGAAGAACCAGAGGTAAGCTCTCAGTCAGCGGTTGTAAAAATCGTCATAGACAGTCGAGAACTCCGTTCGGGGATTGCAAAATCATTGAAGTCACTGGGTGCCGAATTGCAGGCAGAAACACTAGACGTAGGAGATTACATTCTCTCAGACAGAGTGGGTGTTGAAGCGAAAACAGCAAACGAC
The DNA here is from genome assembly GCA_016550485.1 of archaeon. Classification (GTDB taxonomy): domain Archaea; phylum Asgardarchaeota; class Hermodarchaeia; order Hermodarchaeales; family Hermodarchaeaceae; genus YT-063. Next base: position 19,613 of record JABXGV010000140.1, on the reverse strand, counting down.
TTTGCTCAATCAATTGTTGATCGACGGCTATTCACCCAGTTAAGCGCTTTGCGTGACACATTCACGATACCTCTTCTCGTCATCACTGGTGAAAGTCTCTATGGATCAGGCGGAGTTAGTCCGCAATCTGTTCGCGGCGCTATCGCTAGTGTGATGATTGATTTCCGCGTGCCTATCGTCAATGTCGCTAATGCTTCTGAAGCAGCGAATCTCCTTTTTGCAATAGCTCGTCGTGAGCAAAAAGAAAGGAAACATACATTTGCCATCCGAGGGGGAAAGCCTTCAATGAGCACTTCCGCGCTCCAAGAGTACATTGTTGCTAGCCTTCCTGGGGTCAATGTAACCCTCGCAAAGCGTCTACTCGCCAAGTTTGGAAATGTCAGCGGAGTTGTCCATGCATCGCTTGAGGAATTGGAGGACATTCAGGGAATCGGGAAAACCAAGGCCAACGCAATAAGAAAAGCCCTTGACTCGCCTTACGTACAAGATACAGACTCGACCTAGTTCATGTCTGGATGCTACGTATGATTTTCAGGGTTTCCACAAGATCCTTAGCAATGGCAGCGAAGGTCTTAATCTCCTCTAGATGTGGCTGTTCCCTCAACGATTGACACAAGCAGTCAATACTCACAAGAATTTTACTAGTTAATTGTGCTAGTACCTCCTTCAATCTGAGAGACCGCTCTGCACTAGCCGACTCTATGGCAGTTCCTTCCTTCTCTTCGGAATATCTGACATTACACTTCGCGCAGTACAAGAGGCCTTCAGGCAATCTAAGTAGAGGTGTATCACATGTTGGGCAAGCTTTATCAAGAATTGCTGCCCCTTTTCTGAGCAGCTTTCCCATCCGCCTAGTTACTTCTTCATCTGGCATATTTAGTCTAATAAAGAGGGGTGAAAAAAGCTTTTAAGCCATATTGGTGTTTCCACGCCTAACCCACGTAAGATATACCGAGGGGGCAAAAATAATGACTGAACCAGGTAATAAAGAAGTCTCTGAGGAAACTTTAACCAAAATTGAGCAAGTAACTATTGTCTTGTCACAAATCGCAGAAGACAGCACAGTTCCCCGAAACATTCGTCGGGCTGCAAACGAGGCGATAGATGCACTACACAGTGATATCGGATCACCTGCTGTTCGAGCCTCCAATGCCATTTCTAGATTGGGTGATGCAACACTAGACCCCAACTGTCCGAGCCACGCGCGAACACGGATTTGGAACGCGTTATCCCTTCTAGAAACGATTAATGATTGATGATTCCAAGAGCTTTTCGCGCCTTTCTTTTTATCCCACTAGTCGTAACAACTCTTGTGCCAGCTTTAAATCGCGAGCGGCGACATAGGAGTACCTATCTTCGTTTGTACATCTACCAGTCACTGGCTGCCCCTGCGGGTTAACCAAAACTGCTCCAGCTTCATTAAGAATCAAGGAGGCTGCTGATAAATCAGTCCCTCTAAAGGTCCCTCGCAAATCCACAAAAGCATCAAATGCTCCATTCGCAACATAGCACAATTCAAGCGCGTTACTTCCAAGATGCCGGGTGGACCCAAGTCGCCTGCCCTTTGAAGCCAGCGAGGAATTAGAAACGAGTTTGGGCGGAAACTCATCATCAACACCGATGAAGCTTCGTTCAAGTGGTCGAGGCTCAGCAGGGCGAATCGCCACATGATTACTGAAAGCCCCTTTCCCTCGAATAGCATGAAAGCATCTTTCAGAAAACACTTCGCGCACTACTGCAACATTAATCATATCGAATCTTGGCTCGGGTCCATAAGCAGCTGATATACAAGCTATAGGAAGACCCCGACTAACATTAGTGCTCCCATCAATAGGATCTAGTATGACATATCCTTCTGGATTAGAGCCGTGTTGTTGGACACCTGCTTCCTCACTAATCAGGGTGAAATCAACATAGTCTTGTAGATACTCAGCAATCGTTTGCTCCGCAACCTGATCAAACCGCTTGGTTTCATCGCCCCCAGCGCCTACCCCTACAACCTCCTTGTAGCCCGGCTCCTCCTGAAGGCAAGAGAGCACACGCTGTTTAGCCAATAACGTGGCTTCGAGAAGATGCTGTTCCCAGTTCATTTCCATCCACAAAGAACGGATAACCCCCCTCAAGAAGAAAAACTTATCTCCAACCCATTCCAGCCTAAACCGCCCCTCATTCTCCTAGCGGGGGTGTCAGGACTTCTGGCACGCGTGCCAGAAGTGACCAAAGCATGGTCAAACCCCGAAACAGAACCCGATTTGGGTGATTGTTTCTGGGAGACTAGATGAGCCGGGTTCAGGTCCCGGTGGCGTAGGCCTGCGCGGGTTCGAATCCCGCCCCCCGCACCACTTCACCCCTCTTGATATCCACTTGAAGAGCGAAACTTGTCAAAATAATTAAGAAAAGTGGCGGGCTCCGCGGGATTTGAACCCGCGATCATCGGGTTAAATTCGGGACCCACGTCAGGAGTTCTGGCGCGTGTTAGCCCGACACTCTAACCTGGCTGAGCTAGGAGCCCGTTTGATTTTTGGGTTGTGTATGGGTTCAGAAAAACACTCTTTAAAGGTTTTGAGTGATACTGCAGCAATGTATTGTCACAAGGTTTCGCGGAGTTGTTGATTTGGTATTGGTGTTACGTGTGGCGGGTGAAGGATACATACTTGTAGAGGAGCAGAGCCGTGAACAGGTATTGAAAGAGATTGAGGAATTATGGGACGTTATTTTTGAGGAGGCACGGTGGGGCTCAATCGACCAGGCTATGAAACTATATGCGAAGCTATTCGAGCGAGTTGATCAAGTCGGACGCAAGGTAGAGCAATACAGCTATGGTGCTGAGATTGTGCTACCACCGAGGGATTTAACTGTGGATGAGCTACAGGACCTTCTAGGGAAAAGTGAACGGTAAGTACTGCCGAACACATTCTCCTCGAACCTAGTTTTCAGCGGCAATCAAAGTGACTGTCTTCTCTACTTGAGGAAGTTGCCGAATCTTGCTGATGATTGTGTGCTTAAGTTGCTTGATGTCTTTCACTTCGATTTTGGCAAGTACATCGTAGTTGTAAAGTACTATGTAAGCTTCTTTGACCTCTTCAATCTCCATTAACGATTCTATGAAGGCATCCTTATCAACCGTTTTCTTTGCGATGATTAAAACATAGGCCTTCGGCAATGAATCCACCTCAATTAGCATTAATTCTAATAGTATATTCCGCAAAAAGCTTTGTATTGCTATAACTTTCACTGAATTGAGTGGATAATTGATGAAAATCTCTGATGCGATTTCTTCTGAGGAAATGGTGGCTATCGAAGGGAATGCAGAGCATCTAGGGATTAGCCGCCTGCTTCTAATGGAAAATGCAGGACGTGCCGTGGCGGATGAAATTCTGAAACGGATTAAACCAGAGTCTTGTGTCGTAATCTTCTCAGGGCTTGGAGGAAATGGCGGCGATGGCTTTGTAACAGCGCGGCATCTAGCTTCGCACTGCAAAATCCATCTTGTTGTTCTTGGAAACCCTTCGTTGATTAAACACGCGGAGGCGTTAATCAATTGGGAAATTGTTAACAAGATGCATCACTCTCTTCGAATCCACGTTGTTCGCAGCGCCTCTGAGTTACCTGATATCAAGTCATCTGTTGTTGTTGACGCGATACTTGGAACAGGTATGAGGGGGACTCCAAGAGAGCCGATGCTTCAGGCACTGCAGTTAATGAACCGGATGTCAGGCACTAAGATCGCGGTGGACCTGCCTACTGGTCTCCACCCAGATACTGGAGTACTAACAACGGAATCTGCATTTCAGCCAGACATCACTATAACCTTCCACCGCCCAAAACAGGGTCTTGTTCGAGGAAAGGAACATATTGGAAAGCTTGTTGTCGCGGATATTGGAATACCACCCGAAGCAGAACTCTATATTGGTCCAGGAGATATCCTCCGAGTATACAAGCCACGCCATCCACACACAAAGAAAGGTGACTTTGGCCGTCTTCTTATCATCGGAGGAAGTGACAGATATGTCGGTGCACCAATTCTAGCAAGCCTTGGAGCACTTAGGAGTGGAGTAGATATTATCTACTTGGCTGCACCGCCAAATGTCATTTCTGCAGCCACTAGCCAGTCCCCAGATATCATCCCTATTCCCTTTAAAACAAAAATACTCAAAGAAGCTACCCTTTCAAAGATCCACGGTAGTATCAAACAAGTAGATGCGCTACTAATAGGTCCAGGCCTGGGTGAACACAGCGAGACGTTGGCAGCAGCACGTCAGGTTTTTTCACTGGCTGCTCAGCACGATAAACCCACAATAGTCGATGCTGATGCCCTCAAAGTTATCTCAGAGGTAGAGAAGCTGAGTTCAACTACCATTATCACTCCTCACGCGGGGGAGCTCAGTTATATCACTGGGCGCACGGTTTCACAATCCTTGGATAAAAGAGCGCAAGAAGTTCGAACTCTAGCCAGAAAACTAGGCTGTGTAGTCTTGTTGAAAGGCCCAGTTGATATCATCGCTGACCCAGAAAAGACACGCTACAACTGGACAGGTACTCCAGCACTGTCTATTGGAGGAACAGGTGATGTGCTAGCAGGAGTTATCTCAGGAATCCGCGCGCAAGGGGTTCAGTCCTTTCTTGCTGCCTGTGTTGGCGCCTTCATTAATGGCGCGGCAGGGCAACTTGCTTTTCAAGACAAAGGTGTTGGGCTTGTAGCTTCCGACTTGACAGAACACATCCACAGAGTAATCATTGACCCTGGAGCTATCCGAGCCTTATACCACTCACAGATTTCGATAGAAGAATAATTACGAGGTGTTCTATTGACTTCGTGGGTTAGGCATAAACAATTGCTGACGTGCAATGACATCACTGCTATCAGTCGCAGAAGCATACTCGGATAAGGGTTCTCTATTTAATTCGAGAAAGTGTGGTCCCCATTTGAATAGCCCCAGCATCCGCTGTGCTGTTTCAGGATGCCCGAGGATGTACAAAGCACTCGCCGCCGCTTCTACCGAGCTCAGTTTTCCTACCCGACCATAATTGACAGGATTTGCTGCAACAAGATAAGGAAGGCATCGTTGCTCGCCGCGGAGACGATCTTGAAACCGTTCCTGCGCCTCGCTCCAAGAACAATCCAACACTAAGATACCCGCTTGTTCAGCAAATTCGCGGTCTGCTGGGGATAACGCCTTCTCTGCGAATGGATTGAGCGCAATTGTACGCCGTCGAATCTGGCGAGGGGTTCGTAATAATCGTACAAATCCATGCCGGGCTAGCTTTAACGCGCTACACCGTTTTGGGTCACATCCTGGAATCCTCAGCACCAAAATTCGTGGAATACTCAATACGCACACCGAAACTGGAAAGTGGGTGGCCCAGTGAGGAGAGTAGGCCATCTTCTGTTAGGCCGACCGAGTTGCCTCGAACGGCTTAGCGGCATTCAGCTAAGCACCCTACCCGCCGCCTTAGTGTGCACCTCATCGGCAGCCTATTTGGGCTTGCTCCCACGATGATGGGCCGTTTCAACGGTTCCACCGCCATCCTCAACAGGTTAACAGGCGCACCGTTACCGGATTGCCGCTTGGACCCACAAATTAGGGCCCTCGGCTGCATCATTGTCATCTCAGCGGTGGGCGTGTCGTTTCTGTTCCCAGAGCAGAGCTCTCGCCCTACGGATTTCACCGTATCGCCGCACAGGGGAGGACGGACCTTCCTCAGACGCTACGCGCCCGGCAGCCGCCCTTCCTCTCTGAACCACATCTCTAAGATGAATCGGTGCTGCATTTAAGGATTACTTCTCAGTCCTTCTAGAAAGGGCAAATACTTCTTTTGTTTTTGCACTGAATGTATGCCAATCCCTCATGCGAGATAGTGCCTTGCCTCACGCGAATAACGTAGAAACACGGGCGATGCAGATTGTCCAGCTCCTTAAAGAAACGTATCCAGAGAGCCACGTAACACTCAAAGCCCGAAATCCTTTCGAGGTATTAGTCGCGACCATCCTCTCAGCTCAATCAACCGATGCCCAAGTGAATCGCGTAACCCAAACACTGTTTCGTAAATATCGGAACGCTGAAAGCTTCGCGACTACGGACCTCCACCAACTCGAATTAGACATCTTTGCGGTGGGATACTATCGACAAAAAGCGCGATACATCCAGACCACGTGCCAGATGCTTATCCAACAGTTTGATGGAAAAGTCCCCCGCACTATGGACGAGCTCCTCAGTCTGCACGGTGTTGGGCGGAAAACGGCAAACATCGTGTTAACACGCGCGTTCGGTATTGTGGAAGGGATTGCCGTTGACACCCATGTTTTTCGTATTAGTCGCCGCCTCGAATTAACCGCAGGGTCTACTCCCGAGAAAGTCGAACAGGATCTCATGAAAATACTCCCCAAACAACTGTGGGGAATTATCAATCAGCTCTTCATCACCTTTGGGCGACACATCTGCCAGGCCCGAGACCCCCAATGCAATATTTGTCCAATAGTCTCACTATGTCCTTATGGACAGCGTCAAAACTAGCCGTTCAGGGTTCATGTAAGAACAAGACTTTCGGTAGCTTTAAAGGAAAAATTATAACTGAATTGATATGGAAGCCGCGGTAAAATCGAGGTCAAGTTCTTTGGCTAGTGAAGCAACGCAGTCGTACCTGTTCAAAGTAATAATCTGTGGAGACTACGCGGTTGGAAAGACATCTCTTGTACGCCGTTTTTCCACTGGAACATTCTCCTATGATTACAAGACTACACTAGCTGTCAGCTTTGTAAAAACAGAAGTATCCATCGAAGGATTTCACATAGACCTATCGATTTGGGATACTGCTGGACAAGAGCGATTCGAGAAAATGAGGAAGGAATACTACAAAAACGCCAAGGCCGTTATTTTTGTCTACGATTTAACTCGCCCGGAATCCTATCATCATATTGAAAAACGCTGGAAGCCTGAAGTAGACAGCGCTGTTCAAGGATATACGACGATTCTGATAGGTACTAAAGCGGACTTGGCAGAGCAACGCGTGGTGACCACACGGTCCGGCGAGGACCTCGCCCGGCGCATCGACGCTACCTATTATGAAACTTCAGCCTTGACCGGGGCGAATGTCGAAAAGGCCTTCCACAGTCTCGCTCAGCTTCTGCTGACAAAGACGCTCACCAAACCCAAAGAGTGAAGGGTTGGGGGCTCTTTACTCAAATAACGTGATAACCGAATGTATAATAAACACTGGATGAAGAAAGTCTACTCGCCTATTCAATAGAACTGACTCGGTAGGTTGATTCTATGGGCGGCGAGACACAGGCAAGCTACAGATTTAAAATCGTCATTTGCGGCGACTGGGCTGTAGGCAAATCCTCACTTGTTCGCCGCTTCGCCACTGGAACCTTCAGCCATTCATACATTACGACTTTGGCCATAAATCTTGTAGTAAAGGAAGTTTACATTGACGGCGCCCACGTTACGCTTAGCTTATGGGACACTGGAGGGCAAGAACGCTTCCAATTCTTGCGGCAGAAGTACTACCAGGGGGCTGATGGTGTGGTTTTCGCCTTTGACTTGACACGATTAGAGTCCTTTAACCACATTGAGGAGCGGTGGTTGCCAGAAGTTAATCGGGCTATTGAGAGATATACACCTGCGTTGTGGGGAACCAAGGCGGACCTTGTTGATCAGCGTGTAGTGGAAACGAGCTCGGGTGAAGAACTGGCTAGTAGGTTTGGGGCAGAGTTCTACGAGACCTCGGCACTTTCAGGGCAGAACGTAGAAGCAGCCTTTCATGGACTAGCTCAACTTGTCATAAAGAAGTCAACTGATACGCCTTAGGTTTGGCTGGTCTTTCTGGTTCTTGTAGGAATGCAGACTTTTAGTACGATGAAAGAGTTTGTGTCCTTGAGGTGCCTTATGATGCCCGAGAAGCCGCGCCGCAGCAAAAGACGGTTAAATACGCTAGATGGAAAAACCTGGACGCGCTATTCAATTAGTATCTGGGATTTAACAAAGACCATGGAGGAAACCCGCCTCCGACATCCAGCGTTGTTTCCGGTAGCCCTAGTAAAACGGTTACTGGACATCTACACTCGCCCAGGGGATGTGGTTTTCGACCCCTTTATGGGCGTGGGCAGCACGCTAGTTGCGGCTCAAGAACTCAAACGGCAGGGCGTGGGGTTTGAGATTTCCTCCGAGTTCATTTCACTTGCCAAACAACGTCTGCAAAACTGCTCTAACCAAGAAGACGTTCCAGCCCCAGTAATTTATCATGAGGACGCGCGCCGCATCGGACGGTACATAGAGTCAGACTCTGTGGACCTCGTTGTCACATCGCCGCCTTACTGGGATATCCACTGCCAACGCCGCACTGCAGACGGGAAGCAGCCTCGACCGTACAGCCCATCAGAGCAAGATATTGGAAACATCACTGACTACAACCAGTTCCTAGACGCCCTGAGCAGCGTATTTGAACAACTGTTCACGGTGCTGAAACCTAGTCATTGGTGTATTCTTGTTGTAATGGACCTCCGAAAGGGTAGCAGATTCTACCCCCTTCACATGGACTGCATTCAGCAAATGAGAGAGACCGGTTTCTCTCTTGAAGACATCATAATCTGGGACCGCCACCACGAATATCACAACCTCAGACCTCTCGGGTTCCCATATGTTTTCCGAGTAAACAAAGTCCACGAATATATCCTCATTTTCAAGAAACCCGATTCCTAGTTACTAAACCTTAAGACGCTGGAGCAACCAGCTAGACATCGAGATCAACACTATGACAGCAGATCAAACCGTGGGCGAAGCAGCATGGGAAGGGGCATTGACATGCACCTGCGGGCGCCCCTATATTCTGCTAAAGGTTGACGAGGCGCAAACCTCGAAACGCCGCGAACTACAACCACTTGCCGTCTATGTACGATGCCCTGTTCACCGGAAGGCAACTCGTATTCTGCTTCCGTACAGCCAGCTCAGTGAGTGGATTGGTGCTGCCGCTGACCGTCTTTTCCGCTGTAACACGTGCGGTGCCCCCGCCTTTCCTCAGAAAGTAGGAGTAAAGGGCCACTGGACTATCTTGTTATTAGAGTGCCCGACCCATGGAACCAAAGATAACAAACGCATCCTCTGGACCCCCATATACACAGCTGCCAGAGCTGTTCAAGAAATCGCCAAGACGGAGACGACTTTGGAAGAAGAGCTCTTCGAGGAGGAGGATGTTTTTCTTCCACGTGTTTGCCCACACTGTTATCGCGACAACGATGCTGATGCGCGGTACTGCGCGTTTTGCGGACAACGGATAGGTAATTAGTCAGCGTTCTACCGAGAGGTTGATCGCGATTTCTGCGATATCCGAACCATATTCGGCGATGCGCCTCAAACTTTCGAAGGCAAGCCGAAGAGGAATTACTGCCTCTATTGAATACTCGCCGCTCAGTAGGGTGCGAATCCCATGCTCCTCTAAGTCCGCGACTTCTCTCACGCGGCGAATTGTACGATGTGCCAGTGGCACATCAAGGATGCGGAGTGATTCAAGAGCATCCTGAAAAATACTCTCTGCCCGTTCATGCATCTTCAACAGTGCGGGAGGATGACCTGTATCAGGTGCAAGGGCAAGACTTGCTGCTAACTCGGCTAACCGGGTCGCGTGGTCACCGGCCCGTTCGATGCTCTTTACTGCTTGCCGATAATCTAGACACGCACGCGGACTGGATAATCCAATCTTTTGGATGAGTTCTCGGCGGTCCACAGCGACAGTTAATTGCCGTACAATATAGAAGTAGAACCGGTCGATTTCAGTGTCTCGCTGAACTACCTCTTCTGCGAGTTTCTTATCTCTAGTGATAAGCGCAGTTACGGCGTCTGTTTGCATTGAACGCACAAGTACTTCCATCCGATCAAAGGCGTTGAGAAATGGGAGACTAGCGGGTCCCAAAAAACACTGGATTGTTAGGTTGTCTGTAGTTTCGTTGATGACTTCGACGCCAATGAGTAGGCTCCGAATCGCGTTCTTGATGGGCATCCGTTTGTCTGCCGGGGCCTGCGTTAAATCGATTTGAATTATGTCAAATCCTGCCAGATACTGGGTGATGAAATCGCGTACAATATCTTCTGTCGGTGTCCTCGCATCAACAGACATTCTTGATTTAGAGAGTTCCGCTCCTTCTAGTGAGGCTGCGGTTTGGATAACGATGGAGTGTTGGTCTTGTGGGATAAGCTGCACATCGCTACCCGGTTTTAGTCCTGCCCGCTCCGCCCACCTCTTCGGAAGTGAAACGATGTAGGTTGCGCCACCAGTAAGTTGGATTTTTCTTGTTTCTACTCCATTCACGTTCAATCACTTCTGCGCATGTCAGAACTGTATAGAAATCCTAGAATATATATAGATTATGGCGGAAAACTATATATTTGGGTTACGGGGCACGTTCCTCAACTTCTCACAGGATGTAACAGCGAAAATGAAAATCAACAACTCCAGCCTTGCTCTCGGTCTTATCATAGGACTGCTATTCGGTGGTTTCCTAGGATGGTACATCGCACCACGCGGAACTCCCACATTAATTCGGATTACAACCTCTGGTTCAACGACGATACATCCGCTATCAACAAAATGGGCTGAAGAGTACACGGTCGAGTTCCCATCGGTTCAAATACAGGTTTCAGCTGGAGGCTCTGGTTTAGGACAAACCCAAGCCGCTGAAGGAATAGTCGATATCGGGGCGTCAAGCTCCTATCCGGATTCAGACTATCTTGACGCAAATCCCACTGTCAAAGTAATACCAGTGGCTGCGGATGCATTAGCCGTCATATCCAACAATGCAGTCAACGGATCAGCAGGTTTTCGATTAACTCGAAACCAAGCAATTTCTATATTCAATGGCAGCATTGTTTCATGGGAAGATTTCGAAACGACATGGGACACAATAGTGGAAGTCACAGGGTCTATTGAAGTCTACGTAAGATCTGATGCTAGCGGCACTACAGCAACTTTTGGAAAGTGGCTAGAAGGTGGTATTGGCTGGTCACTAGGACATAAGGAAAGCATAAGTTGGCCAGGTCAACCGAACTTCCATGCAGTTGATGGAAATCCGGGAGTTAAGAGTGGCGTGCAAAGTGATCCGAATGGTATTGGATATGTCGGTTTAGCATATCTCGAAAGCGTATCGGCTGCCGAACTCTATAACGAGGGGAATGACGAGTGGGTATCACCCTCCCCTGAAGCGGCTAAAATAGCAATCCCCACCGAATTAACAGATCCTGGTGATTCGTTAATGGATTCCCCGACAGCAGGTGCATACCCAATTGTACGACTGTTATTCTATCTAGTAAACACGAATTATGTCAGAACTGCTTCTCTGGAATTCGTCCGCTGGTGTCTTACAACCGGTCAAAACCCAACTTGGATACAAGTCGACGTTGGATATCTAGACATCAATGACACTGGCGCACAAACACTCGCATTGAATATAATCGATGGAATTACTCCCATTTCGGCTCAAATACCAATTCCCCAAAACTCGGCAATGGTTCATCTGACTAAGATTCGAGAATCTAAATCTTGAGGTTATATAACTAAGATAATGGAGTTGTAAGAAACAATGTCCCGATCATTGTTCCAACGATTATTCGGAGCTACTGCCCGTGATTGGTTCGGACGTCATATTCTTCTTGTTGCTTCATTAGTTGCATCGTTGGTCATTGCAGGGATCTTTATTCTTCTTTGGATCGAGGCATCTCCTGCACTCTTTACTCAAGGGTTAGGGCTTCTTGGTCCAATTTGGGATCCAAATTCTGGCTTGTATGGAATCAGCGTGTTTGTTGCGGGAACAGTTTGGGTTTCTGGTCTCGCCTTAATTCTTGCTATGCCTCTTGGAATTGCAACAGCGGTATTCCTTTCGGAATATTGTCCCAATCGATTGCGGCGTCCTTTACGAATGGTTATGGAATTCATGGCAGCAATTCCCTCAATTGTTTATGGTCTCTGGGGTCTCAAAACCTTGGTACCTGCTTTAAGAGCCACGTTCCGTCCCATTGTCGGAGATTATTCGGGATATGGTGTGTTGGCTGGTGCAATTATTCTTGCTGTAATGCTTCTACCGACGATTGTGGCTGTTTCTGATGACGCGATGCAAATGGTGCCCGATTCGTTACGCGAAGCATCCTATGCTCTTGGAGCTAGTCGTACTGAGACCGCTCGCCGGGTCGTTCTTTCTACAGCACTTCCTGGTATTGGCGCAGCTGTTCTGCTTTCATTAGGGCGCGCAATAGGTGAAACAATGGCAGTGTATATGGTCACAGGAAATAGTCTGATGTATCCTGCAGGAATATTTGATCAATCCTTTGTAATGACCTCAGTAATTACTGCCCAATTAGGGTATGCGCTATCTAATCCTTTATACCGGTCTGCCCTCTTCGCTGTTGCGCTAGTATTACTCCTGATATCGATTATGTTTACGATTTTAGCAAAGCTAGTTATCCGTTGGGGAATGCGTCGGAGGGGGTTGAAGTAAAATGATCCACCAAAGTAGATGGAGAAAGGGGTTAGGTCGGCTTCCGAGAAACCGACGAGAGTGGTTCGATAAGGCAGCTTTTGTTCTCTTGAGTGGCATAGCTGTTCTAGTGACCATCCCGTTCTTTGTTATTATGTTAGATGTAATTGTAAAGGGAGTACCAGGATTATCTCCAACATTGTTTCTGGAATCAATTTCGAACCTTGGCCTTGAGGGAGGAATTCGAAACGCTATTGTTGGCACACTCGAATTAGTAGGAATTGCGTCTGCAGTCGCCATTCCTCTTAGTATCGGTGCTGCAGTCTATACTATAGAATATGCAAAACAGGGTCGGATTCAACAGATGGTAGCTTTTACTGCTGATGTGCTAGCAGGTGTCCCATCTATTGTATTCGGTGCTTTCGGATACACGTTCTTTGTCTGGGTGCTAGGAATAGGTTACAGTCTGCTTTCTGGCGCCTTAACTTTAGCTTTGATGATGATACCTACAGTTCTAAGGACAACTCAAGAGAGTTTGCGTGCAGTGCCTGTGAGCCTTCGTGAAGCCTCTTTAGCCTTAGGAGCTACACGCTGGAGCACTACATGGCGTGTCACTCTTCGCGCTTGTTTCCCTGCTATAATAACTGGGGTTCTACTTGCCATTGCTCGCGTTGCAGGAGAAACAGCTCCACTGATATTCACTACAGGATATAATGCAGAATCGCCTTGGAGTATTTTTGATGCAGTGGCTTCTCTGCCTTTCACTATCTGGACCTTCGCCACGCACCCCTCCCCAATTGTAAATCAAAAGGCCTACACTACAGCTTTCGTTTTAATCACTATTGTATTGGTTGTTGATATTGCTGCTAACTGGATGTCTAGTAAAATCGGAATTTTAGTTCGAAAGAAGTGAGAAAAATGGTAACACCAAAAGTTGAGATTAAGAAGTTAAACGCTTGGTATGGAGATTTCCATGTCCTGAGAAATATAACTTTATCAATCATGCCCAACACCGTTACCGCCGTGATGGGGCCTTCGGGTTGTGGAAAAACAACGCTAATCCGTACCATAAATCGACTTTCCAGTCTTGTACCAGAATTCCGAAGCACTGGTATTATTCTAATCGATAAAGAGGATATTTTTCATTCAGATATGGATGTCTACAAACTGAGAAAGGAGGTTGGATTTGTCTTTCAAAAACCGAACCCCTTTCCACTCTCAATCTATGACAACGTGGCGTATGGTCCTCGTACACATGGCATCCGAAATCAAAATGAGCTAGATGAAATTGTACGAGACAGCCTTCAACGCGCAGCTCTATGGGAGGAGGTAGGTCATCGACTAGAAGAGCCTGCACTGAAGCTTTCTGGGGGTCAGCAGCAGCGCCTCTGTATTGCTAGGGCGTTAGCAGTCAATCCTAGGATTCTGTTGATGGACGAGCCAGTCTCCCATCTTGACCCTATTAGCGCCCAGAAAATTGAGGATCTTATCTTGACGTTAAAGAAAACTCTCACGGTGATAATAGTTACTCATAACGTTCAGCAAGCATTACGGGTTTCTGATATGGCAGCCTTTCTATACCTAGGAGAACTAGTGGAATACGAAAAAACCGCACATATGGCAGAGGCCCCCAAGGATTCACGAACGGAGGCCTTTCTAACAGGACGATTTGGGTAGCAGACGAGGTGAAAAGTAATGAGCAAAGCAATGAGAGAACGTATGGAAGAAATCAAGAGTTACATGCACAAGATGAGCCAGCTCGCCTTAGAAGCGATTAGCCAAGGCGTGACAAGTTTTGTAGAACTAGATCAGAAACTAGCATCTCGCGTCATCAAGGACGACGCGAAACAAGATGAATTAGATGATATCGTTGAGAAAGCTTGTGTGCGTTGTATCGCACTCCACCAACCAGTCGCATCTGATGTCCGGAAGTTAATTGTCTACATTAAGGCAATCAATGATTTGCGGCGGATTGGGCGCTATGGTTACAACATTGCTCTCCTCACGAAAAGAATGAAGGGGTTGAAACATTTCAAACGACTCATCAAGATTCCCGAAATGAGCCGCCTCACCATCAGTATGACACAAACCGCTATCCACGCCCTCCTCAGCGAAGACGCAAAAACTCTCAAGATGCTCAAAGAAGACGATGAAACAGTAGACGATATGATGGAAGAGCTATTCCGTGAAGTCATCACTTACACTCTTGAGGATCCACGGCGTATAACTGTCGCAATGAACTATATTCTTGCGGGACGATATCTCGAACGTGCAGAGGATCACGCTCTTGCAATTGGTTACAATACTCGTTATCTAGTTACTGGGCGCCGCACGATTAGTAAACGTCACGAAGAAAAGAGAATCCGGTAGAAACACTGGGAGTCACTTGAATCGCTCTATGAGATGTCGGAGCCGGTCTATGGGAATCGCCTCTGCAAGGTTTCCATCACGACCCTCCATTGATTCTGCCATGCATAGGGCGTTGAGAATCGCTTCTTCAGTAGCTTCGGCTACTGCCGCAAATAATGGTGTAAGTAGCTTATCCGGGAGCTGGTCCCGAGTGGTGAATATCCGTTTTTGGCGGCTTATGCGGGGGACCGTGCTAAAGGCAACTACAAAGTCTCCGCTGCCATGGCTCACAACACTACCTGTCCGCCCTATCCCCACGACGGCTCGCCGTGCTAAACGTCCGAGTTGACGTGATGAAAGCGGCGCATCAGTTCCCAGGATGACGATGATTGAGCCATCCTCGCCACGCGGACACATTCGATCCGTCTGCGGGTCTTTGAGGAGCTTTCCTACGGGAATCCCTCCCATTATCAGGTCACCGCGGCGACCACAATTTAGAACCACTAAACACCCAACAGTGTGTGCACCATGCTTCTTCGCAAGTCGGCGTGACGCGGTCCCGATGCCGCTCTTGTATCCATACGCCGTCATACCGGTGCCAGCACCCACACACCCCTCAACAACCTTTGTGCTGCACTTTTCGATAGATGATAATACATGTTGTTGCCGCACATGACGGCCTTGGGCATCATTAAGGAACCCGTCATGGCATTCTAAAACGACTGGATTAGGAGTCGGTGATGATATCGCCGCCTCCGGATTTTGATCAATGAGATATTGAACAGCCGCATCCCAGACTAACCCAACATTCAGCGTACTAGTGATGAGGATTGGCGCCTCCAACACACCCAGCTCAGCTACTTGAGCCAGCCCGGTAGCCTTACCAAAGCCATTAATGACATGAGCAGCAGCACCAACAGGTTCGTCGTACAGGTTTCCTCCATGAGGAAGGATTGCCGTCACTCCCGTCCTTATTGGTCCCGCTCCGGGCACCAGTTTCCCCTCACCTTCAATGAGGGTGGTGTGACCCACTTTCACACCAGGCACATCGGATATCGCGTTTCGGGGTCCGGGAGTCCCCGAACCGATAACCAGACCTAATTCACGTACGCGCTTTCGAGCCATGAATGACACTTCACCCCCGATTTGGTACATTCGGCTCTTAACAATTTAGCTGAAGCTCGTTCTAAGAACACAATCAGTGCTAGGGTCTAGGGAGACGAGGGCTTGTCATCTACCATGCCGGACCAGCTGATAACAGGCACATCTGATTCGCGCGCCACATCAACCAGTTGATCCATCTGTGCTCTGGTAACCAATGGCGTGTTCCTACAAGGAAACTCCATACCGAGTCGCTCCCACTTAACCACACAAAGGTTGTTAAAGCCCAATAGGTCCCACCGCTCCACTAAGGGAAGGTGCTCCCGAATGAATACGGCGATCGCCGAGATGTTCTGAGCAGAGTCAGTGAACCCAGGAATAACCGGGGTACGAATCCACACACGCGTAGATTGTGTTCCCAGCCAGCGCGCATTCCGTAACACCGGGTCAACCGGCACTCCTGTCGCCGCACGATGCTGATTAGGGTTCATCACCTTCAAATCTAGTAACACCAAGTCCGCCAGACTCGCCAGCGACGCAAACTCCTCCACCCCGGAATAACCCGCTGTGTCCAAAGCGACATGCAGACCATTCTCCTGGAAAGACGCCATCAACCCCCTAGCAAACAATGCCTGGAACAGGGGGTCCCCACCACTAAGCGTCACGCCCCCACCCGACTCCTCAAAGAACACCCGGTCCCGGAGCACTTCCTCAGTTACATCTCCTACTGAACGTTCAGACCCAACCAGCTCGACCGCCTTCGCTTGGCACGCCCCAACACACTCCCCGCACCCATCACATCGCTCCCGCATCACCCGCATCCCCTCCCTTTCCAACGCAAGAGCACCCTTCGGGCACGCGTCGAGGCAACGTCGAGCCCCGATACACCGGTCCGCATGCCAGACCAGCTGCGGCTCCAACGTCCACGACTCCGGGTTCTGGCACCACCGACACCGCAACGCGCACCCCTTCAGGAACACGGTCGTCCGAATACCCGGACCATCCTCAGTGGAAAACCGTTGAACATTAAAGACAACACCGGTCCTTGAAGCACTCATCACCAAACAAGAACACCACACCCTTACAAAAACCTCTGCAAAACCCCACACCCAACCCACAACAGCCGCCCCCCACAATGCATCATGACTGATAAAGGGCTTCCAGCACCCAAAACCTACCATCACAGGTACTTCTGGCGAAACCTTTATTTACGGCGAGAATACAACCCAAAGGTTACAGCGTGGGTACGCCTAGTCATATCTGCGCGAAGGGTCTAGGCAGATGCAACACCGCCGATGAGACCAATCATAGGTCGTGTATCCTGGAAAACGCCAGTCAGAATCAGTGTGGGTTCTAATTAGACTTAGCATAACTACGCTGGTTGGTGGATGACTAGGCTAGACAACCGACGAAGGTCGTGGCAAGCTGCGATAAGCTGCGGGATGGCGCACGCTGCCTCATCCGCAGATCACCGAATGAGACTTCTTGACGTACGCTAATAACGTGCGTCGATCATTTCGTATGATTGGGAACGCCCCGAACTGAAACATCTTACTAGGGGCAGGAAAAGAAACCAACAGGGATTCCCTGAGTAACGGCGAGCGAAAGGGGAAAAGAGCAAACCGAATCCGCATAGGAAACTATGTGGGGATGTGGTGTTGTAGGGCCCGGCCTCTGCCTCACTTCCGAAGCCGAATGTCTCTGGAAAGCTAAGCCAAAGAGGGTGATAGCCCCGTAGGCGTAACGAAGCAGGTATTGGGCTGGAGTCCCTGAGTATGGCGGGTCGGAACTCCCGTCAGAACCTGGGAACCATCGATTTCCAACTCTAAATATTCGTCTAGACCGATAGTGCACTAGTACCGTGAGGGAAAGTTGCAAAGCACCCCGAGAGGGAGGTGAAAAGCGCCTGAAACCAACCAGTTACAGTTGTAGACGGCGTGAAAGGGTGGATCCTCCGCGAACGAACCCCGAGCAATCGGGTAGTAGAAGTGGAGGGGACCAGCGTCGTCTAATCCGTCTCGAAACACGGGCCGGGGAGTTCACGCGTGTGGCGAGCCTAAGGCGCTATCAAACGCTGGAGGCTTAGGGAAACCGACAGTCCGCAACGGAGTGTACCTACTTGAAAACGCTTGTTCGAAGACACTTGCTTCGGTGGGTGTCTCTGACCTTCGGGTCGGTCGGACGGCTAGTACCAAGCAAGGGGCTCTGCCAGGGACGAGGTCTTAATCGGCCTGTAGTCACCCGTGTGACACTAGAAACCCAGCGATCTAGGGCTGACCAGAGTGAAGCGTCGGGAAACCGGCGTGGAGGCTCGAACTAGTTCTGATATGCAATTCGCTTAGATGAGTTGGCTCTAGGGCTAAAAGGGCAATCTAGCTGGGTGATAGCTAGTTCTTTCTGAAGTAGGTCGCAGCCTAGCCTGACACGAGGTGGTTGGTGGGGTAGAGCACTGATTACTAAGTAAGGGGGCGGAAGCCCTCGCTTGGTTCTCAAACTCCGAACCTGCCAACGCTGTAGACTGTCAGAGACGGGCGCACGTGGTTAAGCCACGTGGCCGAAAGGGGAACAACCCTACCCGGGGTTAAGGTCCCTAAATGCTGGCTAAGTGTTAAACGAAAAGGCGTCCGCTTTCATAGACATCTGGGAGGTAGGCCCAGAAGCAGCCATCTTCCAAGGAAAGCGTAACAGCTCACCAGACGAGAAAGTGGGCCCTGAAAATGGACGGGGCTCAAGCCAGCTACCGATACCCCGGAGGACGCCGTCAGGCGTCATCTGGTAAGAAAGCGTGCTGCTTGGGTGGAAGCAGGGCTGTGAGGTCCTGTGGACCGAGTAGTATTGCAGATCCCGGTGGTAGTAACAGCAAAGCCAGGTGGGAATCCTGGCCGCCGAAAGAGTAAGGGTTTCTCGGCAATGCGTCGTCAGCCGAGAGTCAGTCGATCCTAAGGTCTAGCTTAGGACGCGAAGGCCGAATGGGAAACAGTTTCTTATTACTGTACCACGGAGGTACACACGGCGACGTAAGCCCATCTTCTGACGGTTTGGGGTAGGTGACATAGGGTTTTCGCCCTATCTAACTGTATACTTGTGTGGAGTACCGTAACGGTGAGAAGCAGAATAAATCAGGAATGGCCTGCCGTATAAGGCGGGTGTCGCTGAGCCCTGGACCCACTGAAAAGGAGGGTGGGAAGGATCCTCCGTGATCGTACCCAGAACCGACACAGGTGCTCTAGCTGAGAAGGCTAAGGCGTTTCGGGTTACAGCAGGCGAGGGAACTCGGCAAATTAGCCTCGTACCTTCGGTATATGGGGTGCCTTAGGTCTTCTGTTCTGCAGGGGACCAGAGGTCGCAGTGACAAGGGGGGCCCATCTGTTCAATACAAACATAGCCAACTGCAAGGGTGAAAACCTGTGTACAGTTGGTGAATCCTGTCCAGTGACAGTATGTTAAGACCTGTTCCAACGGGTTCAAGCACTGTTAAACGACGGGAGTAACTATGACTCTCTTAAGGTAGCCAAATGCCTTGTCGGATAAGTACCGACGTGCATGAATGGATCCATGAGGTCCCTACTGTCCCCGCCTGCTACCCGGTGAACCCACCTCCTGGCGAACAGTCCAGGGACACCCAAAGGGAAGAGAAGACCCTGTGGAGTTTTACTGCAGCCTGTTGCTGGGTTACGGGCATTGATGCAGAGCGTAGCTG
>JABXGV010000014.1 GCA_016550485.1 archaeon | reverse complement strand
TCCACGACGGAGAGTTTGGAGTTCACTTCGGCGAGGAGTTCTGAGTCGTGGAGTAGGGCTTCATGGGCTTCGGTAAGGGTTTCCCAGCAGCCTGTGCAGACCACCATAGTATCCTGGTTCATGTCCTCTGCCAGGGACAGGTTTCTTGCTGCGATGGAACACCAGGCGGGGTAATCGGATAATCGGATTATTTCGGGAACTGGACAACAAGTCGCTCCCTCGATATCTTCAAGCTTGATTTTGAGTTTGGGGGCGATCTTCCGTAGTGAAACCTCTGCGAAGGGTTGGACTGCGGGAATGAAGCATCCAAGGAATAATGCGTAGCTCTTTGTCATGTGTAGCTCTCCTAGTAGTCGGGTTTTCCTTTCCTCCAGTTCCACGCTATCTTCTCATCTAGACCTGACTCTTTGATGAGCTGCTGAAGCTCTAATAGCGCGGATTTGTCCTTGTACGCGGTGGGAGGAACTCTGTCGATACCGAGTTGTTCTCGTGTGTCTTCTCGGGAGCCAGAAAGTTGTGGAACATGACCCATTTTGATTAGGTTGGTTATCTGGAGTTTCACCGAGTCAGGAAGGGTCTTCACCGCTTTTCTCCAAGGGTAGAGTCGTAATTCATCATCTTCACTCACGGGCTATCTCCTCCATGAATTGCTTTGCCTCCTTTCTCGTGACGACCTTGATTGCGCCGGTGCTGCAGTACTTGGCGCAGAGAGGGTCTCCGTCACAGAAGTCGCATTTGCTACTGGTTCCGCGGTCCGCATCAAAGTGGGGTATTGAGATGGGGCAAGCAAAGGTGCAGGATTGGCAGCCGATACATCGTAGGGTATCGAGGAGTACGAGCCCGGTCTCAGGGTCTTTGGTGATGGCTTTGGGGTCGGTGGGACACGCGGCCTCGCAGAGGGGGTGCTCACAATGGGTGCAGAGGGCGCTGATGAAGGCGACAGGCTTTGATTCATCGCGAAAGACCTGAACATAGGACCTGGCGGTGTCGATGACTCCGTAGTGGTGAAAGGAACAGACCACTGCACAATATTCGCACCCAGAGCACTTCCGGGGATCGTAGATGAGTACCTTTTGATCGAGAAGCCTGTCAGACATGATGGTCCTTCCAATTTATAGCAGGTTAGACTTCTCCTAAACACCAGTTGGGTATATATTCCTGACGCATATTACATATTCTTAGACTTAGTTATGGCTAAACTCGAAGTTGTTGGTCAACTAGTGAAGCATAACTCTAATCATTTTCGAGTTTCAACTCGCCTAACAGCTGAACTGATTTAATGAAGATTCTCGCATCTACACAGGATTGTAAAGGGGCAGCCAATGAAGGCCTATCTGAGATGCTTTGTGGCTGCACTGGAGAAGGGATAGAAATCGAGACTGTCGCCCTCTCTAAAGATAGAGTAACGAACTATATTGACTAGGGGTTAACGGGATCCATACCGTGGTTTTTCGGTACGTCCACATCCACTGCACTTGTATGCGCCACCGCGGCTGAATACTGTAGCCCCACAGTGGTCACAGTTCCCATAGTCATGAGCACCGCAGTTCGTGCATCTAGTTATGACTGCTGCTCTTGCGGTTGAGCCGCCACAGAAAGGACATGTCCCCATATGTATTCACCCTTATTCCCTCGGTGATATTATCTTAAATAATTTTTCTAGCTAAACTCCTTGACGACAGCTAGCTTCTAGAGTTCATCGTCATCTGGAGGGTACCCTATTGGGAGTAGGTATATTGGTCTGTGTTTGAGGGGGAGTTTCAGAATAGGATATACTTTGCCGATCTTGAAGCTGGTAATGATTGTAATACCTAGCCCAAGTGAGGCGGCTTGTAAGGCAAGGTTCTGTGTGGCGTGACCTGCCTCTAGATGGACAAAGCGAATCACATCCTCAAGCAGCGGAGTCATCTTCAGGGCGGTCTTGTTATCCACAGTTAAGACAATAGTTAACGGGGAGAGTTGGATGGCTTCCTGGTTGAATTCTGCATACGCGGCTTCTGAGAGCGGCTTACGGAGGTCCTCGTCGGTAAGGAGGTGTAGCTCGTGTTTAAACGGTTTGAAATGATACAACCCTGAAGGAAGAAGCGTATAGACCTCAAGTGGGAAGGCACGTCCGGAGGAGGGTGCCGTCCGGTAATGGAGAGGTGTGCCGTCTGATGGCTCTTCAATCTGGGTGACACCTTGAAGTGCCCAGAGGAGCTGAGAAACCTGGAACAGTGACAGGCTCTTTGAAGAGAGTTCCCGGGTCGTTTTCCTAGCTTTGATGGCAGCTTCAAGGGACATAGGACCTTCATGGCGCGGTGTGGGCAGCTTCAGGATCTTTTCATCTGACATGGCGTTGACTCCTTTCTAGTCCCATTCCCCCCGCTCCTTAAGATAATTATGTTGGAGACACTGAGTACAATAAGAAATTACTTCTGTTTTCACGTAGTCCTAGTTGTTCATTCTCATCCTAGCTGTCTATCAGTAGGTTGAGAGAAAGCTTACTGTGTAGAGGTGGTTTTGTGATTTTTCCTTCGATGGAGTATTCCAGTAGTTAGGGCTAAAAGGAGTCCTAGAACAATGGCGAAGGGCGAGAAGCCGGGTATTGGTGGGGATTGTAGGACGTTGACTGTAAGGGTAGCCTCTAGGGTATAACCTAGGGTGTCGCTGACCCATACCTTTACTCCGAACACCCCTATATTCCCTGATTTGCACCAGAGAAGACCGTGATTAGTGATGTCGAAATTCGCTGTGTCATTTACTGTCCAAGTATTCAGTCCTGGTGGTGGTGCAGTAGCGTCAAGGTCGTATCCATGATAAATGCCCTGTCCAATCGTCACGTTGGTAGGTAGGTTCAGCCATACGGGTAAAGCGCCTGGTGGGAGCATCCATGGCTTTTCATCGAGACTTGCTGCATTCCCTTTAATGGTGTAGGGCACATCTCCGATGCCGTTTCCGTCTTCATCGGGTCCAGTATAGTCTGACCAGTAGTTGGACGTGTAAATATTGTTCAACCCCTCGTCATAGGCATTGTAGCAAACACTAGTATCGGAGTGCAGATTCTCGACGAACAGGTTATCTTCTGTCAAGCAGTCCCTGCTGTCCGGGTAGAAACGAACACCAACAAGATTGCCCCAAAAGAGGTTCCTGTCAATGCGGATATCAGCGCCGTGTACCATTATCCCATCTAGTAGGTTGTAACTAAAATTATTTTCAGTGACCCTAAGATAGCGGGTGAAGCCAATTACCATACCGATACCATTGGCTGTGCAGAGAGTCCCTTTAACCACATGATTCCCTGTGGTAGAAAAGATCATACCATACTTGTTTTGAAGACAGGTGTTATCCCTTAGATTAGTAGCATTTGATTTGTATAGAAGAATACCACCATAACTATGATTGATACAGACATTTTCTGCTATCAATCCGGTGTAGGATTTTTCAAATACTATGCCATATTGTTCATTATCAAGACAATTGTTGTCAATAACCTCGACAAAATCGGAATCTTCAATGCGGATTCCATAGCCCTCACTACTAAGCCAGCTTTGTTGTGCAGTAAGGGTGTTATTCGTCACTTCTGTATAATCAGAGTTGCTAACATATATCCCAATACAGTTCCTTGTACAGTTGTTTTCTATTATTTGGGTATAGGGCGAGTTTTCCAAG